>CAZDYR010000017.1:11746-14978 GCA_964509625.1 uncultured Smithella sp.
AGCGGGTGATACCGTCGGAATTATCGCCAACAACCGCAAGGAATGGTTCATTGGTGAAATCGCCACACAAGGGTTGGGTGCGGCCTATGTGCCGATGTATGAAAAAGAGCTGGTTTCGATGTGGAAATACATCATCAAAGACGCTGAAGTGAAAGTCCTTCTGGTGTCCAAACCGGAGATTCTGGAAAAGGTGAAGAATTTTCCATCAGAAATTCCGACGCTTCAGAAAATTTACCTGATTGAGGGCGCAGGAGAAAACACGCTGACCGCTCTGGAAGCCATCGGAGCCAAAAATCCGGTGCCTTCGATCAAACCCAAATTTTCGGAGGTCGCCGTGCTGATTTATACATCCGGCACCACCGGCGAACCCAAGGGTGTTCTGCTTTCGCACGGCAATCTGGCCGAAAACGTGAAAGCCGGGCTGGCCTGGTTTCCCAATCTGACCGAACAAAGCCGTTGTATTTCCATGCTGCCCTGGGCGCATTCGTTTGGAATTACGGCCGATCTGCACGCCTTCATGATGAGGGGGGCGTCCATCGGCATCATGGGGTCGGTGGAGACCTTGATTGAAGATCTGCCCAAGGTGAAGCCCACGTTCATGATTACCGTGCCCCGGATTTTCAACCGGGTCTATAACGGGGTATGGGCTAAAATGCGCGAAGAAGGCGGCCTGAAGCTGAAGCTTTTCGAAGCGGCGCTGGCGGCGGCCAAAGCCAAAAGGGAAACAGGGAAAGCCGGCCTGAAATTCAAAATCCTGGACAAAATCGTTCTGGCTAAAATTCGCGAGCGTTTCGGCGGAAGGCTGGAAAACGCGGTGACCGGCAGCGCACCCATGAATGTGGAGATTGCCAAGTTCTTTATCGATGTCGGCATTCCGACCTATGACGCCTACGGCTTAAGCGAAACCTCTCCGGCTATTACCATCAACTCTCCCTTAATGGGTAATCGTCTGGGTACGGTGGGAAAACCGATCAATAAGACCAAAGTCGTAATCGACCGGTCGCGCACCGGGAGTGACGGTGACGACGGCGAGATTATCTGCTTCGGGCCGCAGTGCATGATCGGCTACCACAAGAAACCGGAGCAGACCGCAGAGGTAATTGTGGAGAAAGACGGTATGCGGGGCGTGCGCACGGGCGACCGGGGACGACTGGACAATGACGGCTTCCTGTACATCACCGGCCGGTTCAAGGAAGAATATAAACTGGCCAACGGCAAGTACGTCCATCCGGAAACCGTGGAACTGGAGATGAAGGTCCTGCCATGGATCTTAAACGCAGTGGTGGCCGGATCGGGCCATGAATACAATGTGGGGCTTATCGTGCCCGACATGAAACTCCTCGAGCATCTGGCAGCCGAACTGCACCTGTCCGTCGATCCGAAAGACCTTTTCGATCCGTCCAATCCCGCCGGACAGAAATTTAAAGAACTGCTGACCGCTGAGGTGCAGAATCATCTGCGCAAAAGCATCGGGTCTTATGAGATTCCCCGCAAATTCGATTTTGTTCTGGAGGATTTCACGCTGGACAACGGCATGCTGACCCAGACGATGAAACTTAAGCGCCGGGTGGTTATGGAAAAGTACGGCGCAATGCTGGAAAATCTTTATAAAGAATAATATCGGACGGGCAGGAGGGAGTAACGTCCCTCCTGCCCGCATCTATTCCACTGAAAAAGCAGGAGAACAAAAAAATACTATCTTTGCGATTCCAGCACAATGGCCGACCGGGTTGGGAGATATAATCTTAACACGTGACGCACCACTGTGTCAGACAGCAGAGGCATGGTAAAATGCACCTGATCGAATGCAAGTCGGGTGTGACCTCCATAGACTGCATCATCCGTGCTGAATATCATTTTATATTGTCCTTGCGGCGTCTGAATCTGATAGTCCGGATATGACACGGTGGGATGAAAATTGAAGGCGAATATCAGCCCTCCCCGTTGGAAAACGATCACTTTGTCGTCAACGTGCTCATGCAGAAGGCAGGGCCAGGCATCTTTCAGAAAGTCGAAGCGCTTCACCAGGGCGATCATGTCCCGGTCCAATCGAGCAAGAAACCGGTATTTCAGGTTTGAATCATCCACCAGATGCCACTGGCGTCTCGCGTAGTGATAGGACCAGCCGTTTCCCTGCCTGGGGAAATCGATCCATTCAGGATGACCGAATTCGTTGCCCATAAAGTTTTGGTACCCATTGCCTGCAGTTGCCAGTGTAATCAGACGGATCATCTTGTGAAGGGCCATGGCTCGGTCGATGATCAGGTTGTCGTCATATGCGGTCATGTGATCATACATGGCGGCATCCGCAAGCCGGAACATCAGGGTTTTGTCTCCAACCAGCGCCTGGTCGTGGGATTCAGCGTAGCTGATGGTCTTTTCATCATGGCGCCGGTTGTTGAGCTCATACCATAGATTCCCCAGCGGCCAGTCTTCATCCCGGTATTCCTTCACCAGTTTAATCCAGTAGTCTGGAACACCCATGGCCAGCCGGTAGTCAAATCCGATGCCGCCTTTCTCCTTGGGCGCTGCCAGTGTCGGCATGCCGCTGATGTCTTCCGCGATGGTGATCGCGCCGGGCCGGATTTCATGGACCACGCTGTTGGCCAGCGCCAGATAGGCGAGTGCGTCTTCGTCCACATTCGGGTTGAAATAATCGTCATAGGAGGTGAAGGCCTTTCCCAGACCATGATTCAGGTACAGCATGCTGGTGATGCCATCGAATCGGAATCCGTCAAACCGGTACTCCGTGAGCCAGAATCTGCAGTTTGATAAAAGGAACTGAAGAACACTCAGCTTGCCGTAGTCAAAGCATCTTGAATTCCAAGCGTCATGCATGCCGCGCGGTCCGTCATGAAAATATTGATACAGGGTTCCGTCAAAACGGCTCAGCCCCTCCACTTCATTGCTGACGGCGTGAGAATGAATAATGTCCATGATGACGCGGAGACCCTCTCCGTGCGCCGTGTCAATGAGCTCTTTCAGGTCTTCCGGGGTGCCATATCTTGATGAGGCGGCAAAAAAATTTGACACATGATACCCGAAGGACGCATAGTAGGGGTGCTCCTGAATTCCCATTAACTGAAGGGTGTTGTATCCTGATCGCGCAATGCGGGGAAGAATCTTCTCGGAAAATTCCCGGTAAGTTCCGATTTTGCCCTCCTCCTGGGCCATCCCGATGTGGGCTTCATAAATGAGTATAGGGTCTGCGGGATAGTCGGGGGATGTGTGC
>CAZDYR010000018.1:0-14679 GCA_964509625.1 uncultured Smithella sp.
ATTATATGTCATGATTTGTTAAGATGTTACAAATCTGACAGCGGATCGGGGGCAAAAATATTTGGAAACGCTACTTTCTATAGCCATCGGCATCGGATTGGCCGCGGCCTGCGGTTTCCGGGTTTTTGTACCGCTCTTGATCCTTAACCTTGCGGTGCTCTCCGGTCAGATCAACTTGCCTGCCG
The DNA here is from genome assembly GCA_964509625.1 of uncultured Smithella sp. Classification (GTDB taxonomy): domain Bacteria; phylum Desulfobacterota; class Syntrophia; order Syntrophales; family Smithellaceae; genus UBA8904. The sequence continues at coordinate 186 of CAZDYR010000018.1, forward strand.
GATTTGCATGGATAGGAAGCATCAGCGCGACCGTGGCTTTTGCCACAGCAACAGTTGTCGAGATTCTTGGATACTACATCCCCTGGTTCGATCACGCGCTGGACACAGTCGCGACGCCCGCAGCGGTCGTTGCCGGAACCCTGACAACGGCCGTTTTTATCACGGATGTTTCCCCTTTTCTGAAATGGACAATGGCGTTGATTGCCGGAGGCGGTATTGCAGGCCTTGTGCAGGCGTCAACCGTTGCCTTGCGGGCCAAGTCCTCGCTTGCCACTGCGGGGGCGGGAAATCCGATTTTTTCCACTTTCGAACTGGCAGGCGCTACACTGACGGGACTATTGGCCGTGTTCGTGCCGATCCTGAGCCTGATGCTAATCGCAATATTTTGCTTTTGGGCATTGCGAAAGATCATGAAACTTCTCTGGAGAAAATTGAAAGGAGCAAAGGATCCCCAAGCGTGAATTTATCACAGCCGGCGCAACAAGATCCATGCGAAGAAAATTCTTTGAAGCAAGGATTCATTTCTGTTTTTTGTCAGTTCCCCGGGATTTTCTGCAGGTACTCCCCGTATTTAATATCGAGCCTCGTGGTATGATTAAAGACCCATTCTTTCATGTAAACAATCATTTTTAAGCCCAGATCCGCATCTCCCTGTTTGTAGGATTCAAGAAATTCTCCGACTTTTTCAGTGAACCGCCTGTGTTCCTGACTGTGTTTTAAAAAATCGGGATATCCGGATTTCATCATGACCATATGCTCCTGATGAAAATGAACGGACAGGTAATCGATGAGATCTCGAATCACAGGCAACAGGCGACTCGATCCCATCTCCGTTTCGTCGATAAGATCATTCACAATATCAAAGAGCTTTCTGTGCTGCTCATCAAGAATGTCCACATGGACGCTATACTTAGGCTCCCACTTTATGTAAGAAATTTTATTCATTTATCTTAATCCTTACTGCGTGCCCGACTGACATGCATGGCTTTAAATATTCGTGATGAATAATTTATCGTTGTTCCGATTTGTTCCAAATCTTTCAAAATTATCATGTTTTCAGGCCGTATACATTGACCCGGCAGTATTCCTTGAATCCAGCCTGATGATAAATCTGATAACCGTCCGGCGATGACTGCAAGGAGGCATAGCGGGCTCCGGCACCTTTCGCCCGGCGCATGGCCGCCTTCGTCGCCACCAGACCAATCCCCTTTTTGCGCTGATCTGCAAGCGTCGTCACAAAATAGATGCCGCAGGCATTGCCGTCCAAAAAAACCAAAGACGTGGCCACCGGTGTTCCATGATAGAAGACAAGAAAAAACTCCTGCGGTGAGTCCGCGGCCAGATTAAATGTTTTTACAAACCGGTGATACTGTTGTTTCGTTTCTTGCGGAAAATCAAAACCGGCAAAAGAAACTTCCTCCCACAAAGTCAGTTCTTCCGGTTTGCTTACGCGAATCACGGAGATGGCCGCATCATCGCTTGCCTCATCAGACATCAGACTCAAATCCGTCATCATGCAAGGAATGCTGTCAACAAAAGAAAAGCCTTCCGCTTGCAGCATGTCCATTGTCGTCTGTGATTGCCCGCCGGGAAACATCCACCACCAGAAAGGCAAACCGGACTGTCGATAAATCATTTTGATATCCGCAATCGTCTCATGATCACCCGGTATCAACGGTTTTTCATTCCAGACCATATTGAGATCGGCCGATTGAATGCCCGTATTCATGGCCCAGACCGAACCCCTGTTATATAGAGAAGCGTTGCGTTTTCCCCAGTAGCGGCCGTTGGAATAAAAAACATTTTCAATGACGGGAATGAAAGACATATCTTTTGGATTAATGGAAAATATATTATTTTTTCGTTTCAGGCTTTGATTGACCGGATGTATTCGGATAATGCTGAAAATGCGGTTTAATCGTAGGATTTTCCAGATCATCTTTGGTCATTTTCAAGATGGTTTCAGCGGCCATAATATCAAGCTTCAGTCTTTTAATTTTCGCGTCATACGCAGGCAGAGCTTTCTTGTAACGTTGCCTCTGCGTATACTCCATGAAAGGCTGCTCCTTCAACTGCTTCATGATCGCGTCACGTGTGGCGTTTGTTTCTGCCAAAACTTTTCTTAAATATTCTATGCGTTCCGCCGCGTTTTTATGCTCAACAGGAACAGCCGTGCTCAAATCTTTGGCGATCTGTTCCCTTAGAATATCCGGTTCTGCCTTGGGCATGGACGGCTTGCCGAAAACAGCCGGATTGTGAGCCTTTGGATCAAAGGCTGTTTTCTGAACCGGCTCCGCTTGCTTGGGCTGTTCTTTGACGTTTGACTTCAGACAGACATCAATCACAAATTCTCCAAAATCCGTCTTAAAAGGAATGACAATACTGGGGCCTTTGATGACGTGACGTACGGAATGAGCTCTGCCAAAAACAATGGTCGGTATGGCGGCAACCACCTTAAGATCGTCTTTTTCCATAAGTTTGCGGGCCGAGCCGGAAATCATATTTGTGAGTTCACCGACGGCATCGAGCACCGCCCTGTTCATTTCCGTGTATTTTTCACCCAGCATTTTCTCAACAATACCGATGATGCAGGATTCGCTAAAGCTCATGGCCAGTGAGCCGGTGGCATCACCGGTCATGCCGATGATGCCGGATATTTCACCGCGCGCGGTTTCATCGGTTTTTGCAAAAGGCTTTCCGGCATTCGGTTTGATAAAAGCCATCTTTTCCATGACTTCGATCGTACCGTATATAAAGGGATTAATAAATTTAACATCCATGACTATCGACTTCTTTCAGCGCTGGAACAGACTTCCTGCAATCAACGTATGTTTCATGATGCGATGCGCGCCAGCTTCATCCAGCTCAGATTTTCCCAGCCTTCATAGACGGATGAAGAGTTTGCCACGGCCGGCGTCAAACCGCATTTCAAAACAAAATATCGGTGAAGGGCCAGGCAACTTGTTAATTCGGGATGAAAAACAGTGACTAAGATACCGCCATTTTCAGCTGCTGCTATATAATCGTCAATTTTCAGCAGAACCTTAACATCTTTGCCCGTTTTAAGAATTTTAGGCGCCCGGATAAACGTCAAAGGGATCGGATCATCAGACACGGCATCAATAACCGCTTCGCTTGTGAAGCTGTCAAGCTGGCTGCCGAAACTGTTGCGTTGGATTTCAATATCAATCAGGCCCAGACAAGGATTCTCACCGGTCACACTTTCGGCCAGCAAAATCGCGCCCGCGCATGTTCCCCAGATTTTCATCCCCCTTCGGTAATGCTCACGAATAATATCTTTCAAATCGAAAATCGTCAGAAGCCGCGCCAGGCAAGTGCTTTCACCGCCCGGAATGATTAAACCCGCCAGATCTTCGAAATCGGCCTGCTGCTTAACCTTTTTATAAGGAATGCCCAGTCTTTCCAGATGCTCCAGATGCTCGTGAACACCGCCCTGCAGATCAAGAACACCGATGGTCTTCGGTTGATTTTTAACCAGATGTACCGGCATCGTGCGTTTACCAGCCCCGCTTTGCCAAAATTTGTTCCGGCGGAATCTGCCCGATTTCCAGGCCGGGCATGGCCTCGCCTAAACCCATCGAGGCCTCCAGAACTTTCTGAGGATCGTTGAAATAGGCAGTCGCCTTTACAATGGCGCGGGCGCGCTTGGCCGGATCAGCTGACTTGAAAATACCTGAGCCGACAAATACACCGTCACATCCCAGCTGCATCATCAGCGCCGCATCGGCAGGCGTGGCGATACCGCCAGCGGCGAAATTCACAACCGGCAAACGTCCCAGTTCTTTCACTTTCAATCCCAGTTCATAGGGCAGGCCGTTTGTTTTGGCAAAACCGGTCACTTCTTCCACCGGCATTTGGGCCAGTTGACGGATTTCGCGATTCATGGTCCTCATGTGGCGAACCGCTTCCACAACATTGCCCGTACCCGCCTCACCCTTGGTGCGGATCATGGCCGCGCCTTCGGCGATTCTCCTTAATGCTTCGCCCAGGTTGCGCGCGCCACAGACAAACGGGATGGAAAATTTTGTTTTATCAATGTGACATTCTTCATCCGCCGGCGTCAGGACCTCGCTTTCATCAATGTAGTCGATGCGCAGTGCTTCCAGAAGCTGCGCTTCCACAAAGTGACCGATACGTGCCTTGGCCATAACCGGAATGGAGACCGCCTTCTTGATTTCGGCAATCATGGCCGGGTCGGACATTCTGGCCACACCGCCCTGTTTGCGGATGTCGGCAGGTACGCGCTCCAGAGCCATGACGGCAACGGCGCCGGCTTCTTCGGCGATTTTTGCCTGCTCTACATTAGTAACATCCATGATGACGCCGCCTTTTAACATCTGCGCCAGCTGGACATTTAATTCGTAACGTTTTGAATCCACTTTTAAAACCCCTCCTGACTTTCAATCGCATATAGTAATTTCTTTATTAATTTAATCAGTCTTCATTCAAAATACAAATACATGATTTCGTCAAGTATTATTATCGGTTACTACCAAAGCAACCGGGTTTGAATGTTTCGATTATACAGGTAATTTTTGATTTCCCGGATGGTATAGGTTCGGTAATGCACCATGGAGGCGATAAGCGCCGCGTCAGCTTTTCCCGCGCTCAGAACATCGGCCAGGTGCTGCGGTGTACCCGCGCCCCCGGAGGCGATCACCGGAATATGAACGTTTTCGGATATCATTGACGTTAAATTCAGCTCGTAGCCATCCTGTGTTCCGTCCGCGTCGATGGAATTAAGACAGATCTCGCCCGCCCCAAGGCGCTCGGCCTCCCGGGCCCACCAAAGCGCGTCGATGCCCGTGTATTTGCGGCCTCCTTCAATAACGATTTCGTAGCCGGAGGGAGTTTGACGGGATGCGTCGATCTTTTTAACATCCATGCCCAGAACCACGCACTGGCTCCCGAATGCCCGCGCGCCCTGTGTGATGATCCCCGGATCAAGCACGGCGGCGGAGTTTACGCTGACCTTTTCCGCCCCCGCACCGATGACTTTTCGCATATCGTCGAGATTGCGGATGCCGCCGCCCACGGAAAAAGGGATAAAAATAGTTTCCGCCACGCGCCGGACCACATCGATCATGATGTCGCGTTTGTCTGATGAGGCGGTGATATCATAAAAGACGATTTCATCCGCTCCCTGTTCGTAATATTCCCGGGCGGCTTCCACCGGATCACCGATATCAATGTTGCCTTGAAATTTGATACCCTTGGTGAGCAGGCCCGCACGGACATCCAGGCAGGGGATGATTCGTTTACTGAGCATCGGCCCTCCACGCACAGAAATTTTTAAGAATTTGCAGGCCGGGGCGACCGCTTTTTTCCGGATGAAACTGCATGGCAACCAGATTTTTCACCGTGAGCACTGAACAAAAGGTCACTCCATAGTCCGTTGTACCCAGCACGGCGCTTGAGTCAGCAGGCGACGGATAATAGGAGTGCACAAAATAAAATTCCGTCTCTTTCGATATACCGGCAAAAACCGGGTGTGCCCGTTTGAAGGTAACGCTGTTCCAGCCCATGTGCGGAATCTTCAGTGTGCGTCCTTTTTCCTCCAAATGATCGGGAAATCGCCTGGTCGAGCCGCCCACCAGCCCGATGCAACGAGTGATATTTTCTTCGGATGATTCAAGAATAATTTGTGTTCCCAGGCAAATGCCCATGATGGGTTTTCCCGATTGAAAAAATGTTTTGAGCCACACATCCAACTGTTTTTCCTTCAGGTAAGCCATGGCCTCACCCGCCGCGCCGACACCCGGGAAAATGATATGAGATGCCGCATCAAGCTTTTTTATGTCATCTGTAATTACATACTCCTGTCCGATATTATGTAGCGCCCGAGCCACACTCGTAATATTTCCCGCGTTATAATCAATAATTGCGATCATAAAACCATTTTCGGGCACCGGGTTAAAGCCCCCCCCCTTTGATTTATCATATTTGTCTAGCAACTTTTATGCTCAAGAGCCAATACTTATTTGCATATTTACCGGCAACCGCAGAGAATGGGAACGGCCTTAATCTACCTTTTATAGTGCCTGCCCTGATAACTATCCCTTCTTTCTAATTCTTTATTAATGGAATTAAGCACATCCAACTTATTGCCGGCCCAGGCGGGAGCCAGGAAAATATCACGGTAGCCGTCGGCTGTGAGGCGTTGAACGACCATGGAAGGTGGAAGGATTTCCAACACATCCGATGCCAACGAAACATATTTCTCTCTTGTGATCATTGAGATAGCCCCGTTTTTGTACATTTCGCCCATTTTTGTTCCGTCGAGTGCCAGAAGCGAATGAATTTTAATGCCGTCCACAGGTAATCCAGCCACACCTTTTGCTGTGGTTTGTACATCTTCGTCACTTTCACCCGGAAGTCCTATAATTATATGTACACAAATGTTCAGACCCCGACCGGCCAAATTGTTGACTGCCTCGAGAAACTTCGCATAATCATGTCCCCTATTGATGGATTTCAGGGTTTTATCATGAACCGACTGCAAGCCCAACTCGACCCAGATGTGATATTTTTTAGCATAGCCGGTCAACAATTCTATGACATCAGGACCCAGGCAATCCGGCCGTGTCCCGATGGAAAGTCCGATGACATCCTCCTGATCCAGCGCCTCGTCGTAGAGGGCCTTTAATTTTTCAACAGAAGCGTAAGTATTTGTAAAGGTCTGGAAGTAGGCGATAAATTTTGAGGCTGACTGTTTGTAAAATTTTTTCCCTGAAATGATCTGATCGGCAACGGAGGAAAGAACGCCTGACTGTCGTAATTTTGATCCCCGTCCATCGCAATAAATACACCCGCCTGAGGCGACATGTCCATCACGGTTGGGGCAGGTGAAACCGGCGTCAATCTGAAGCTTGTGCACCGTGCAGCCAAACAGGTTGCGCCAGTAGCTTTTCAGGTCGTAATAGAGTTTGTCGTTTTTCCAGAAATCTGGCTTGCCCATATATCGCCGCTTTTTTTGTGTTGTGTTTTTCAAGCCGCAATACTATTAAAACACAACAAGTGCAAGCATTTGGTTTTGGAGAGAATCATTGGCGGATCAATACGACATTCTGGTCATCGGCGGCGGACATGCCGGCTGTGAGGCAGCACTGGCCGCGGCGCGTATGGGCTGCAAAACGCTGTTGTTCAATATCAATCTGGATTCCATCGCGCTGATGTCCTGCAATCCGGCTATCGGGGGCCTGGCCAAAAGCCAGCTTGTGAAGGAGATCGACGCCCTCGGTGGCGAAATGGGTAAAGTCACGGATAAAACCGCACTGCATTTTCGTCTGCTGAACGCTTCCAAAGGACCCGCTGTTCAATCCACCAGAATGCAGTGCGATAAACAGCTCTACCGCCTGACCATGAAAGCTACTGTTGAAAATCAGCCCAACCTTCATTTGAGGCAGGCGATGGTGGAATCGCTGGTGATCGAAGGCAATCAGGTGACTGGAGCACTTGACGCCAGCGGACACTTTTACGGCGCAAAAAAAATTATTATTACCACCGGAACATTTTTAAACGGTCTGATTCATATCGGTACATCGAGAACCCTATCCGGGCGGGCGGGCGAGCTGGCATCGGTCGGTCTGGCCAATCAGCTCAAAGTGCTCGGCTTTGATGTGGGACGGATGAAAACGGGCACGCCCCCCAGGCTTCGCGCTTCATCTATTGATTTTTCAGGATTGGAACGACAGGACAGCGATGCCGATCCGACGCCGTTTTCATTTACCACCCGCACGCTGCGCACGGAGCGCCTGCCGTCGTACTTCACCGGCACATGTGCCGAAACCCACCGTCTGATTCGGGACAACATCCAACACTCTCCGCTTTATTCCGGCGTCATCAAAGGAGTCGGCGCCCGTTATTGTCCGTCGCTGGAAGACAAGGTCATGCGCTTTGGCGAACGTCAGAGCCACCCGGTGGTCCTGGAACATGAAGGCCTGGACACACAGGAAATTTACGCCAAGGGGCTGGGCAACTCTCTGCCGCTGGAATTGCAGTATCAGATTGTCCAGAGCGTACGCGGTTTGGAACAAGCCGAAATTATGCGACCGGCTTATGCTATTGAATATGACTTTGTTCAGCCCAGCCAGTTGAAACTGACCCTGGAGACTAAGTTGATTTCCGGTTTATATCTCGCCGGTCAGATCAACGGCACCTCCGGTTATGAAGAAGCAGCGGCGCAGGGCCTCTGGGCGGGTATCAACGCTGTGCGTTCCCTGCAGGGCATGCCGCCTTTCATTATGGATCGCTCAGAAGCATACATGGCGGTGATGATCGACGATCTGGTCACGCGCGGCGTGGATGAACCTTACCGCATGTTTACCTCGCGAGCCGAATACAGGCTGATCCTTCGCGAAGACAATGCCGTGATCCGCCTGATGGGCAAGGGCTGTGAAATCGGTTTGATCGAGCGTGCGCACTATCTCGATCTTCAGAAAAAAATACAGCGGATCGAACAGGGCATCCTCCATCTAAAAGCCGCATCCGTCAAGCCTTCAACGGAAACCAATGAAAAACTGGCAGCCCTTTCATCGCCGCCGCTGACCCAGGCTACAAATCTTTATGGTCTTCTGAAAAGATACGAAATCGCTTATGACGATCTAAACGGACTACCCGGCTGGGAGCCGCAGAACGATCCCTTTGTTAAAAAGCAGATTGAAATCGAAACCAAGTACGAAGGCTACATCAAGCGTCAGTTTGAAGCGACGAAGAAATTAAAAGATCAGGAGAAAAAGAAAATCCCGCCGGACTTTGATTATTCGACTATTCCCGGCCTGTCCAATGAACTGCGCAACAAGCTTACCCGTATCGGGCCGGCTACTATCGGTCAAATGGAGCGCATCCCCGGTATGACCGAAGGAGCCATCTCCGCCGTCCTGATCATGATAAAAAAACTGGAACTGGCGGACAAATCCAAATGAACGCACCCGCCGCAAGCACCGGGCGATGCAGCGAAAGCCATTCTATCGCAGCAAACTGCGGAACATTATCACTTGTCCCGCTCAAGCGGCATTAAAATATTTTCCGCTTTATTTTCAGGTCTTTGAAAGGAGGGATTGAGAGAAAGTGTTTCTTTCATAATTCGATCACGGCATTGTACGTACAAGGACATCAACCTGGCCGTAAAAAGCGTCAATTTAAATGACATATGATCAAACGCGGCCAAACCTAGTTAAAAACTTGTATACAACTTAAAGATCGAAATAAAACGCGAAAATTTAATTTTTAATCAAATGTTTACGGTTAAAAAGCGCGCTTAATTCCCCTTGACAGAGAGGGGCGTAATTTCTATACTTCGTCCATAAAAACAGTACTCTCGTACTCCATTTTCAGAAAATACAGACGCTCTGTTTAGTGAAAGGAGTCGGTTCATGCGTTGGAGAGGTGAACGGCAAAGCGACAATGTTGAAGACCGAAGGGGGATGTCGATCTCCCGCGGCGCAAAGGTTGGCGGCATAGGCGGTCTGGGACTGGTGGCTGTCGTGGTGGTGAGCATGTTTCTGGGTGTCGATCCGTCTGCTTTGCTGCAGATCGTCGGTCAGAATACACAATCTTCCTCCGTATCGACAGAGCAAAACAGCGTCCCCGCCGCCAACGATGATATGAGAAATTTTGTGGCTGTGGTGCTGGCTGAAACTGAAGATGTCTGGAATGAAACGTTCCGGCAAAACGGAAGAACTTATCAGGAACCGAATCTGGTTCTTTTTTCCGGAGCTGTTGAATCCGCGTGCGGGATGGCTGACTCCGCCGTAGGACCCTTTTATTGCCCTGCCGATCAAAAAGTTTACCTTGATCTTGTTTTTTTTGAGGAGCTGCATTCACGGTTTGGCGCGTCCGGTGACTTTGCGCAGGCGTATGTGATAGCTCACGAAGTCGGTCATCATGTCCAAACCCTGCTGGGTATCACGCAAAAAGTAACTCGGCTCCAGTCGCAATCAGACACCTCCAACAGAAACAGGCTTTCTGTCATGATGGAATTGCAGGCGGATTGTCTTGCCGGTGTATGGGCACACCAGGCCCAAAAGAATCGCAACATTCTTGAAGCCGGTGATATAGAGGAAGGCTTGAACGCCGCCAGTGCGGTTGGTGATGACCGCATCCAGAAGCGCACACGGGGTTATGTGGTTCCGGACGGTTTTACACACGGCAGTTCGGCCCAGCGCGTGAGCTGGTTTAAGCGCGGATTTGAACAGGGCAACATTCAAAGCTGCGATACATTCAAAGCTGATCACCTTTAATAGGCGTCTATAAAAGGAAATTAGAAAGGGGGGTGAAAGAAAATGGCTGATGAAGTTAAGAAACCGGAAAGTCAGGATCCATGGGATGCTAAGCAGTACCACGAGGTGAAAAAAGGGGATACACTTTGGAAAATCGCCGAGAAGTACTACGGGGACGGAAATCTTTATAAAAAAATATTTGAGGCAAACCGCACCATTCTCAAGAATCCTGATGTAATTAAAATCGGGCAAAAGCTGCATATTCCCTAATAGCAGCCTGTGCAAGTCAGTACAGCGGCCAAATGACATTTTTAAAAAAGTTAAATATGAAAGGAGTCTTTATGAAAAGAAGTCTTGTCAGCATAGGAGTCGTTCTTTTATTTGCCGTTTTTATGATCATGGCGTGCAGCAGCGCCGAGAAGGGTCCTGCGGAGCTCGCCGTTAAGGCGGCTGAAGAAGCCGTCAACGCCGCAAAAACTGAAATTGGGAAAATCGCGCCGGATGAAGTAGCCGGGCTGGAAAGCGCGCTGGCATCCGCGAAGGACAAACTTTCCAAGGGTGAATTCAAAGCCGCATTAGCTGAAGCGCAGGCCCTTGCCGGCAAAGCAAAAGATGTTGTAGCGGCGGCAAAAGCCAAAGCGGAATCAGCCAAAGCGGCAGCAGGAGAATTAACCCAGAAATGGACGGAATTGAGCCAGGGACTTCCCAAAATGGTTGAAGTCATTCAGAGCCGTGTCGATATTCTTTCTCAGGCCAAAAAGCTTCCGGCCGGTTTAACCGCTGAAAAGCTTGCTGAAGCGAAATCAGGCCTTGCCGCTGTAAAGGAAGATTGGACAAAAGCCCAGGAAAGCTTCAAGGCGGGAAATTTGGCTGATGCTGTTTCCGTAGCCACGGCAGTCAAGGAAAAAGCCGTGAAAGCCATGGAAGCGTTGGGAATGACTGTTCCCGCCGGTGCCAAATAGCCAAGTTTAAAAAATCAATGATGAGGGACGTTTTCTTCTCCAGCTCCAGGAAAGAAGACGTCCCTCTTTTTCATAATAAGGTGTCCCGCTGGCGTAGATAATTGATTCCTCCTTCGTCTGAGCGGAATCATATTTGATGATGAGATGGTGGATCTTGTTTTAAATACAGACCGCTAAGCTTGTGCAGCAGGGCATGGAATGACTCATGTCTGCCCGCGCCTATTCTAGACTCTTCAATTTTCTCAAATCCATCAGCCAGTTCATCTTGAGCTTTTTGTGACAAACGATCGTCAGCCATCGCAAAAAGAATTTCATTTTCTTTGACGATATGATCGGTCAGCAATGCTATATAGTCGCGAGTGTTTTGCGCAATATCCAATCCTGCCGATAGATCATTCAACTTATAGCGCTCAAAGGCGTCCGTCATCAATCGAATGCATTTTCGGCCCATTTCATGCTCAAAAAGCATGGCGGAAATCGGGCCGTCCTGGGGAATGCCGACACTCACAAGAGCCGGAAATAATAATTCCTCCTCCTTGCCGTGATGACATTTATCAACAAAGACTTTAAAAAAATCCAGAATATCACCAAAGTGCTCCCTGGAGAGACCGCTTTGGGCACTCAATGGACGGATGATCTCACCTGCAATGCGAAGCATCAATAGCACGGCTTCGTGCTCTTTTTTAAGTTGCTGTGTTGCCGCATACATATTGATCTCCTGCAAAGTAAAAGCTTTATGGATTGATGTTTCGCTTTTTCATCTCCATGCGGACTTCAATACGACGTTGTCGTAAATCATCGGCCGTATAAGCCGTCCCGCCCGTACCCACACCAACACCGCCTCCCACTGCAGTGCGACCTCCACCAAAACCGCCAAGGCCAATGCCAAATGACGGACCGGTCTGCTTCTCCTGTTTTTCAATTTCATCATTGAGCTGGTAAAAATATTCTAAAAGTCTATCATTCGACATGGTTTTGTAATTTTCACCCAGCAATTCCTTGGATTGGCCGGCGCACCCCGCGGCCATAGATGCCAAAAACATGATCAGAATACCTACCGCCAGTTTTGCCTTCATATTTGTTCCTCCGTTCAGTAAAAATTTTAGTTTCATTTAGGGTGGAAAACCTTTGCTTTCCAACAACTCCGATATGTCAATCCTTTTTCAGCAGATTCAGCCTTTCTCCGATAGCCGCAGCTTTATTCAGGTCTCCGTTTCCAGTATAGTACGTTTGCAGTCTGGAAAGATAAGCCCACAGCGGCCTTCGCCAACCGTTGACTGAAGCGGTTGAAATGCCGATCTGCAGAATTGCTTCATCAGACGGTAAATACCTGACCCATACGCCACAGGCAATCAAACGGGACAGCGGATCGTCAACTTCCGAAATTTCGCGGGCGGCCATGGCCAAGTCTCTTGTTGATGCCGCTTTAAGAACGCCGGCATAGCGGGCAGGCAGCGCTTTTATATCCACGGCGCTGAAATTACCCTTTAAAAAATGGCAATAAGCCATGTCCGAGGGATGAGGTTCCAATCGATAGAGTTTTGCAAACTCGCTTGCGTCAAAGCTTTCCAGTGACGCGGTATGAAGCGCGTACTTGGTCAAATATGCTATGGCCAAAAGACCCACATCATTTCCAGAAGCAATTTCTCTTCTGGCCCTGGCAAAATGAGGCTCCGTGGATGCTTCTCTGCCGGACAGGAAACTGGCTTTGTATTCATCCAACTGACGATGGGCGTTTTCCTTCCAGACCGGAGCCGGTGTGGCAAATCCGCAGCTCCATACGAATAAAACAAATGTCAAGGCAAGCAGCTTCTTCATGGAACTTTTAACTCCGAAGTTTTCTTCGAGCCGATGATTGCATCCAGTTTTTTCACTGTTTCATTTAACGAGCTGACCAGATCATCAATATCCGAACGAAGCATGTGAAAATCTTTCATACCCTCGGATGTATCAGCGCTTATTTTATTGACATTATCAATGGTTTTATCCAATTTATGCAGCTTTCCGACAATATCTTTGAGGATAGCGTTCACCTGAGGCAGGGCGCCGTTCTTTCCGTAAATTTCATTGTCCGTCTTGTCGGCCATTTTGTCCACTTTCGTGAGAATGCGGTCGATGCCGGCGGTAATGTCTCTGAGTTTTTTAAGGGATTCATTGAGCGCCTTAACACTTTCCTCATCAGAAACCGCCATCTCGACGAGTGATTTTTTTGATGCAAGGGTTGAAGAAATTTTTCGGGCATTGCCCAGCACGCGGCTAAGATCACCATCGGGATCAGACAGATTATACGTGAGGGCTTCGACGTTCTCGGCAATTTGCGTCACTTTTTCAAGAACCGGCTCTATCCTGGCAATGGCATCATTAATGTCATTGACAATGGTAACTTCAGGCATCTTCCCCGCATCGAGCAGCGGGCTGTCCAGGTTGGGAGTGTTCACGATGATGCGGGCTGAGCCCATCAGCGGACGGTACAAGATAAACGTGCTGTCTGATCTGACCCATTTAACATGGCGATCCGGTATTTTAATTTTAATAAGCACGATACCCTTATCATTGAGTTCCAGTGCATGAACTTTACCGATATTAAATCCGGAGAAATGCACAGGCATGCCCTCCGTAAAGCCGTCGCCGGATTTGGATGAAAGGGTAAAGGTGTGCACTGTTTCAAACAGGCCCTTTCCCATGGCCAGATATAACAAAGCCGTTATAATAATGATTATCGTGCAGCCGACAAAGAGGCCCACCTTAAATTCGCGGCTCAGCGTCATAAGTCACCATACTTTTCTTCCATCCATTTAAAATCATATATATGACAGTTAAAGTACAGATCATCAATTTTTTTCAAAACAGTTGAGATATATTGAATATCCTTCAAATAAGGAATAATTCTGAACGGTCTGTCCATAATAATCATAGACTCTTTCACCATAGCGGCCCTGAGAAGCATAACACAAAATCGCTCTTCCGGATTTAATGCCGGGTTGCGCTTATAAGCAATGTGTTCGAGGCCTACGCGTCTCAGGCAATCAATCGCCATCTGCTGGGCCTGACGCCTGGGCATGTTTTCGTGATATTCTTTGATTAACGCAATATTGACGAAAACATCCTGATTGGAAATCAGCGGCACATCAACAGAAACAGGCGCTGCCTGCCTATGATGATCAATCACAAATTGATTCAGTGACTGATTGAGCGCCTGTTCGCTATCAAAAAAATTCAGATTAATTTTGTTAATAATGACAGCACCTCGATAATCAGAATGGCAGAAAACACGTTAACCATACCGCCGGA
>CAZDYR010000019.1:0-14282 GCA_964509625.1 uncultured Smithella sp.
GCTCTGCCGGTATGCAGGTGATCGCCTACACGAAAAGCATCGGCGGCATTGAGATGGATCCCGCTCATGTTTTTCAGAGTGATGATTGGATAAAGAAAGTGCGGGAAAATGGGCTGTATTGTCCTGATCAAACGGCCGCTGCTGCCATGGAGAAGAAACTGGCCGCCGCCCGCGAAGAAGGCGATACCCTGGGCGGTGTGGTGGAGATTATTGTACGGGGTTGTCCCGCGGGTTTGGGTGAACCGGTATTTGACAAGATGGATGCGGATCTGGCGGCCGCTCTGATGAGCATCGGAACGGTCAAGGCGGTGGAGATAGGCGACGGGTTTGCCGTGGCTGCAAAAAAGGGGTCGGAGATCAACGATCCGATGGAGGGTCAGGGTTTTACAAAAAATTCCGCCGGAGGCATCCTGTCGGGAATCACCACAGGCCAGGATATCATTGCCCGGGTCTACTGCAAACCGATTCCATCTATCGCGCTCACACAGCAGACGGTTGATATAAGCGGACAAAGACGTTCAATTAAAATACAGGGCCGGCACGATATCTGCGTGCTTCCGCGGATTGTCCCGGTTTGTGAGGCCATGGTGAGCCTGGTTCTGGCCGATCACTGGCTCCGGCAAAGGGCGGTACGTTTGTGATAAAAACACAGGTGGGCATCATCGGCGGTACAAACGGCATGGGACGCTGGCTGGTCGAGCTTTTGATGAAACAGGATTGCGTCGTTTATGTTACCGGCAGAAAAACAAAAATGACGGCGGCCGATGCGGCCGGGATTTGCGATGTGATCGTTGTTTCCGTTCCGATTGCGGCAACGGCCGGTGTCATTGCCCAGGTCGGGCCTTTATTGAAAGAAGAACAGCTTTTCATGGACCTGACATCGCTGAAAAAAGAACCGGTCACGCTGATGCTTGAGCACTCCAAATCTCAGGTAGTCGGATGCCACCCCCTCTTCGGGCCTTCCGTTACAAAGCCTGCCGGACATCCTGTCGTTTTATGCAGGGGGCGGGGCGATGCCGGGTATACATGGATAAAGACCATTTTCGAACAGACGGGCTATCAGGTGCTGGAAAGGACGCCCGACGAACATGACCGGATGATGTCCATTGTGCAGGTCCTCAATCACCTTAACACCATTGCGCTGGGCATGGCGGTTGCAGGCAGTGGAATTCCGCTGACTCAGGTGAATCAGTTTTCCACGCCTGTCTTTAAAACCAAAATGGATATTGTAAAGAAGGTATTTACGGAAAGCCCGGAGCTTTACGCCGACATTATTGCCAGAAATCCCGATCTGGATGAGGTGCTTCAAACTTACGCAAAGGTTGTCCGGGATATTCGCTCTCTGGTCACGGCGGGTGATGGAACAGATTTAAAAAATGCCATGGAAGACGTCGCCAGAAAATATTTTAATCCCGCTTGAGCCTGATAAACAGCAATCCTCCGCAACCTGATGCGCGGTGGCTGATTACCCTGCTATTCTTTCAGAATGCTGCTGATCTTATCGGTAAGATCTTCCATGCCGAAGGGCTTCTGGATAAAGCCGTTACATCCGCGGTTTAATATGTCCATCGCCCTGCCGTCAATACTGTAGCCGCTGGCCAATAGAACCATTACCTGAGGATTGATTTCTCTCAAGCGGTCAAAGACATCGCCGCCGTTCATATCCGGCATAATCATGTCCAGGATGACCAGATCGATCCTGTCCTTTTCTCTTTCGTAAAATTCAAGCCCCTGAAGCCCGCTTGCGGCTTTGAGTGTCGAATAACCGATGGACTCAAGCATGGCTGAAGCGATGTCAAGGACGGGTTTTTCGTCGTCAATGAGCAGGAGGGTGCCTTTACCCTGCAAAGCTTTTCTGGGTTTGGTGCTTTCTTTGAATCTTTCTTTGCTCGTGGCCGGGAGGTAAATGAAGAATTTGGATCCCTTGCCCGGTTCCGAGTCCACATCAATGGTACCTCCGTGGCTTTTGATGATGCCATAGACCGAAGCCAGTCCCAATCCGGTTCCCTTATTAACCTCTTTTGTTGTGAAAAAAGGTTCAAAAATCCTGTCCATCGTCTTTTTATCCATACCGATTCCCGTATCTTCAACGGTAAACAGAATGTAGCTGCCGGTTCGGGCGTTGCGCAGTTTTTCGGGAATGTCCGCGACAGAGATGTTCTTTGTCGTCAGCGTTAAATCGCCTCCGCTATTCATGGCGTCAGCCGCGTTGATGAAGAGGTTCATAAAAACTTGTTCCATCTGGTAAGTGTCGGCCTCCACGTTGTGGAGGTTTTCGGCAAGGTGATAATGAACGCGGATGTCTTTTCGCGTCTGGCGCAGGGTTTCCGCTCCTTCCCGAAGGATGTCATTCAGATTAAGAATCTTTACATCGTATTTCCCTTTCCGGGCGTAACCAAGCAGTTGTCTGGTAAGCCGGGCGCCGCGGTCGACCTGCTTTTCGATATTCACAAAGTGCCTGTAATGAGGATCCGATTCGTGAGTCGCGTAAATCAGCATGGAAACAGTTCCCTGGATGACCATCAGCAGATTGTTAAAATCATGCGCGATCCCGCCGGCCAGCGTGGCGATCGCTTCCAACCGCTCCACCTGCTGCAGGTGTTCTTTCATGCGTTTGGCTTCCGTCATATCGTGAATCATGACCAGGATGCCCGCCGGATTTCCGGTATGATCGTTATAGCGCGATGCGCTGATGCTTACATCGATTGTGCGGCCGTCCTTGGTCAGACGGCGGCTTTCAAAACCCGGAGAGGGGAGGCCGGTTTCTATCAATTTATCAAAGGAGGCTTTTGTTGATTCTTTTTCTGCTTCGGGAACATAGGGAATTGATTTGCCGATCAGTTCCTCTACATGCCAGCCGAATATTTTTGTGAACATCGGACTGGCGTATGTAACGTGCCGTTCCATGTCGTAAAGCACAATCGCGTCGGCGGAGGAATTGATTAACGAGCGGTAAACCTCCTGGGCTTTTTGAGATTCAATATAGAGTGTTTTGAAATTATCCTCGCTTTTTTGCAGGGCGGCGTTGGCTTCCCGTTGTTCGGTCGTATCTTTAATGCTTCCTTCATAGTGGAGGACTTGACCTGCTTCGTCATAAACCGCGCGGGAGTTGTCTTCCACCCAGATCGGGGTGCCGTCGCACTTCTTGAGCCGCATCTCGTAGGCCTGGGTGCCGCCGTTTTCTTTCATCCGGGTGATCCAGATTCTGCGTTCATCAGCGTCTGCATAAAGATCCTGTGCGCGCATGGATAAAAGTTTATTCCGATGAGCGTATCCAAGAATACGCGCCAGGGCGGGGTTTACGTCCAGAAACTTTCCATCCGGTGTGGACCGGTAAAGCCCGACGGGAATGCCGTCAAAAAGGCTGCGGTAATGCGTCTCGCTGGCTTTGAGAGCCTCCTGGGTTTGTCGAAGTTCGGTTACACGCTGTTCCAGACTGAAAAACGCATCCCGGAGCTGCTGTGACATGCCGACAAAAGTTTGTGCCATGGTGCCGATTTCATCTTTACGCTGAAGAACATGATCCGGCAGTTTAATGTCCCAATTCCCTTCGCCCAGTTCTTTTGCCGTATCGGCGAGTTTTGTGATGGGGGCGATATAGCGAAGACCGGTCCACCGTCCGAGGAAGTATGTGCCCAGAAAGGTCAACAGGAGAAGAGCCGCGGAGATCAGACTGAAAATGATCATCATGCGCGCGATATATCGCTGATAATTTTCGGCTACTTTGTCCGCCTTGCTTCGCATGATGACTATAGGCTGGGAAAACTCGTCGATGTAGGTTGTCGCAGAAACCATCATGGTGATGCCGTTTAAGGGCATCTTCACCGGTGTGACATAAAGGTATTTCGGGCGGCAGGAACCGTTCGAATCGCACCATTCATAATACCCGTAAGCTTCAACGCCGTTCAATCCCTTCTTGGCGATTGTCCACCATGCCGGCATGGTTTTTCCAAGAAATCCCATATCCCGGTCATTGAGCTTTGGATTGTCATGGACCCGGAATATCACAGGTTCCAGGCTCATGCCCGGAGTCGGTTTATCGCCGGGTTTTCTCGCTTCCGTGATGGCCGTGTAACCTGTTTGGCCCACCCGCTGCAGAGCCAATTCCATGAACAAAGGATCTTTACGCATATCCCGGATATCCATATCAGGGTGCATCCGGAAATACATTTCGATCTGTCTGGCAACATCGCGGGACTTTGCCTGAATGATTTGCTCTCCAAGCAGGCGGAGGCTTTGTTCGGCGTCTTGATTTAAATCATACGTGGATTTCGTAATGAGATTGGACAGGTGTGTGTGGGCTATCAGCGCCCCGGTCAAAAGCAGAATCAGCAGAATGACGATTGGAAGAAATGAAATGATTAAATAATGACGGGTGAACTGATTGGCAATAGAGCTTGACCGGGGAAGCTGCTTTTTCATTCGTTCTCATTCCTTGACGGGGAACTTACCAATTGAATTTGCCTTTGTGTGTTTTTAGTATAGGAAAATCAATTCCTTCTGTCAATTAAAGAATAAACGGGCGACGAAAGTCCGTTTTTTTTCTTTTTGATTTTTAAAAGAGTTGGTGTATTGAATTTATCATCACATGTACTAAGGGAAAAGGAGCTGTCGGTGCCCATGGATGAAAACACCAATAAAGTTGCCGGCCTGATCACCAAAGCAAAAAAAATTGTTGTTTTTACCGGGGCAGGCATCAGCACTGAATCGGGTATTCCGGATTTCCGCGGTCCCGGCGGACTCTGGACGAAATACGATCCCGATGACTTCACCATCGACAACTTTCTGGGTTCCCCTGCGACACGCAAAAAAATATGGCAAGGCCTGCGTGAAGGCGGTCTGATGGAAGACGCGAATCCCAACGCGGCGCACTATGCCATTGTTGAACTGGAGAAGATGGGCAAACTCAGCGCGCTCGTTACACAGAATGTGGACAACCTGCATCAGAAAGCGGGCAGCAATCCCGCACTCATTCGTGAACTGCACGGCAACATGCAAATGCTGGTTTGCCTGAACTGCCGCCAGCGCTATCCTGTTGCCATTGTCAGAGAGCGGTATGCTGATTCCGAAAGCATTCCATCCTGTGATTACTGCAGGGGCATCCTTAAACCCGATGTCATCTTCTTCGGAGAGGCTCTGCCGCAGCAGACCCTGGCTCTGGCCATGCGTGAAGCCGGGGAATGCGATATGATGCTGGTGATCGGTTCGTCGCTTGTTGTTTATCCCGCGGCGTATGTGCCCGTCCAGGCTAAACAGGCGGGCGCGGAACTGATCATCATCAATAAAGGTCCGACCGAGCAGGATCATATGGCGGATGTGCGCATCGACGCCGCGGCCGGAGAGACGATGACAAAAATAATAAACAGGATAAAGGATCAAGGATAAAGGTTCAAGGGCAAAAGAAGATAAAGGTTACCTTCTACCTTGTGCCTTTCATCTTTTACCTTTCATCTTTTACCTTTAGCCTTTAGCCTTGAACCTTGAATCTATGGGATTATCATGTGTCTGATTCTTTTTGCCTACAATATGCATCCGTCCTACCGCCTGATTCTGGCGGCAAACCGCGATGAATTTTACGACCGGCCATCCATGCCTGCTGATTTCTGGAAAAGTCATCCACAGGTATTGGCCGGAGTTGATCTGAAGGAAAAGGGCACATGGCTGGGTGTTGCAAAAGAAGGGAAATTCGCGGCCGTTACCAATTACCGCGACCCGGCGTCCTGGAAAGCTGAAGCCCCGTCCCGCGGAAAACTGGTCAGCCGGTATCTGACGGGTTGGGCTGATCCGGAAAAATATCTGAAAAACATTTCCAAAAAGGCGGACACTTATAATGGTTTTAATGTTCTGCTGGGGGATGCCAATGACCTTTTCGTTTATTCCAACCGGGGTGAATTACAAAAACTATCAGCAGGGATTTACGGTTTAAGCAATCACCTGCTGGATACGCCGTGGCCGAAAGTCAAGACAGGCAAAAAACGGCTGAAAGCCGCGCTCACAAAAAGGGGTGATGCATTGGAGGAGGCGTTGTTCGCCCTGCTTGCGGATCGTCACATTCCGCCGGACAGCCAGTTGCCGGACACAGGCGTTAATCTGGAATGGGAAAGGATATTGTCGCCGATGTTCATCACCAGCCCGGTTTACGGTACCCGTTCCTCCACGATTTTGCTGATTGGCAATAATGGAAGAATAAAATTTGTGGAAAAAGTTTATAATGGTGAACCCCAACCCTGGATGACCAGCCGATTTTCTTTTTTTAAGGAGCCGCGGGAAAAATGAATCGCGAAAACGCCAACGCTTATCCCGAAAAGCCGCGTGTGGGCGTGGGCGCCATCGTCCTCCATGACGGGAAGATCCTGCTGGTGAAGCGCGGGGTGGAGCCGGGCAAAGGATTATGGGCCATACCCGGCGGAACGCTGCGATTGGGAGAGACGCTGCAGGCATGCGCGGGCCGTGAAATCCTGGAAGAAACGGGTGTGACGGTAGCGGTAGGCGAATGCATCTATGTATTCGATTTGATCCAACATGACGAAGCGGGTAAAATCAAGTTTCATTTTGTCGTTGTTGATTTTGCCGCGCTTTATGTGGAAGGTGAGCCCAAAGGAGCGGACGACGCCGAGGCAGCCGGGTGGTTTTCGCCTGAAGAAATGAACGGACTTGACGTTTCTCAAAATACGCTGAAAGCGCTGCATTCCATAGGCTTCTTGCATTAAAAACGTGATCAGGAGGATGGTATGAAAGTGGTTTATTCCGAGGAGTACAAGCAGGTTTATTCCTATGATCCTGCGTCCAATCCCGGCAGAATAGAGTCCATTGAGTTTGCGCTGGCCGGCAAGGTGGATTATATCACGCCTCAGCCGGCTTCCGAAGAAGACATTAAAGCCGTGCATACCCCGAAGCATATTGCCGATGTCAAGCGCGAAGGCGTTTATGATATTGCCGCACTGGCCGCCGGCGGCGCGATCAAGGCCGCAGAGATCGGCCTTTCCGAGCCCTGCTTTGCCGTCATCCGGCCGCCCGGGCACCACGCGTCCGCTGACACCGCCTGGGGTTTCTGCTACTTCAACAACATGGCCATCGCGCTGTGTAAGCTCAAACGAAAAGATAAAATCAGCAAAGCGTTTATCCTGGATTTTGACCTGCACGTGGGTGACGGGAACATCAATATCCTGGAGCCGAAGGGGTTTGTGACGATTCTCAATCCCGGCGGTCAGGATCGCAATGAGTATCTGAAAACCGTTACCAATACCCTTGGCAAAACGGACGCGGACATCATTGCCGTTTCCGCCGGTTTTGACAACCATGAAAACGATTGGGGCGGCCTGCTCAAGACGGAGGATTACGCCTACATGGGGAAACTGGTCCGGGATGCGGCCCGCCGAAACACCGGCGGCTGTTTCGGCCTTCTCGAAGGCGGGTATAATCATGCCGTCCTGGGCCAGAACGTCTGGGCGTTTATAGAAGGATTGAGCGGCTAAAAGGGGAAATCTTTGTCTGATGTTTTTGGAGACGCTACGGTGGTTTCCGGGCTGATCACCTGAGCATCCGGTGATCCGGGTGTTACTTGAGATGGCGTGAGGTTGCTCACATGCTTTTCCGCTTTTTTATGCACCGGATTGGTGTGCACGATGATGGATCGGGGTGCCGTCGGACAAGCGAGTTGACAGGCGCCGCAGCCGATGCAGTATTGCTTGTCAATTTCGGGGTACAGGATATTTTCCTTATCCGTAAAGCGGATGGCGTGCGTGGGGCAGACTTCGCCGCAGGCGCCGCAATTTTCATGGTTGACAAAAACCACGCAAACATCTTCTAAAAGCTCGGCCTCGCCAATCTGGGTAAGTTTCTTTTCTTCCAGAAGAAGCGGCATAATCGCGCCGGTGGGGCATACCTTACCGCAAACATTGCACTCATAATCACAGTAACTTTTTTCGTAATTCATTTTCGGCTGCATGAAACCGGATTCGCCGAAGTCCATAAAAGTCGGCGTCAGCACCTGGGTCGGACAGGAAGCGACACATAGAGAACAGGCTGTGCACGCCTGTTTGAAACGTTTTGTGCTGATGGAACCGGGTGGTACGATGGGTGGATTGGCTTGCGCGGTATGGACGCCAAGCAACGCGCGGAGAGTGGAGTTAAACGCGGTAAGACTGGCTGCAACCGCTGCAATACTTCCAATAACAAAGCCCCGGCGAGCCGGTGACCAGCTTTCCGTGGCGTATTGACGATGTTTTCGCTGATAACTGATGGTGCCTTTGGAACAGGCGTCAAGGCAGTTAAAGCAGCCAACGCAGCGGCTCATGTCAATTGAAGCGCTTTGCGGATCAATGCAGCCCGCTTTGCAGACATTTTCACACCGCACGCATTCGGAGCAGGCCTTTTGGTTCAGTATGAATTGGAACAAGGACACGCGCGAGATCAGTCCTAAAAACGTTCCCACGGGACAAATGGTATTACAATACAGGCGGCCGTGCCTGAAGGAGAGAAACACAATCAGCAGGGTAAAAACAGTTGTTAAGGCCAATAATGACAGAGGAACGAAGGCCGTTTGTTTCGGATACCAGTAAATATCAAAAGGTTTTAATGCCAAAATGGCCAGGTTGTAAGTCCAGACGAGCAAGGGTTGAAAATAATACGTGAAAATTCTTCCCGCGAGCGAATAGGGATCAAGCAGGCTGATCAGCGACAGGAAACCCGTCAATAAAGCCGCAACCGTTAAAGCCAGAATCACATAACGCAGGCCATTTTGCGGTTTGGAAAAAGAATATTTGGGCTGCCGGCTGAACCGGCGTGAACCCCTGATCAGTAAATCCTGAAGAGTTCCCAGGGGGCACAGGAAGGAACAGTAAACCCTGCCGAAGATCAGCGTGATCAGCAAGATGAAGACCAGACCGCCGACGCACAGAACATCCGGCTGTGTGATCGTTCGCACGAGGGCCGGCATCAGTTGAAAAGGGAGCAGAATGTCCGCCAGCAAGACGGACATTTTTCCCCAACCCAAAAACAGCAAAGCAAATAAAACAAGAATAGTGCCCGATATAACCTTGCGTATTTTTATCCAAGACAAGCGGCCGGTCCTCTACATGGCGTACGTGACAATTTTGAGCTCTTTAAGGTTCATGTTGCCTGTTTTTTGCGCGTGGGCGATTTTGATATAGCCGATGTCTTCCGGTTCTTTCCCGAATATTTTAGCCGCCGCCGCATCTACCGCAACAATATCTTTCGACAGAAGCAGTGTTTTTTTTATCTGAACGTTGGCGGATTGAGGATTTGACGGCCCCGATGGGCCCTGGCTCATCAACACCCGGTAGGCGTCCACCACGTTGAGATCGGGTTTACGGTACAGGCAAAAATCCGCGATGCACTGATCCAGGCCGGTCAGATGATACTCCATACGATTTTTAACGATGCCCATCAGATTTTTCATGGCGATGGACAGATGCGCGGAACTGTGATGTTTCAAGATGGGCACGTTAATGAAGACATCACAATCCAGGATCAGACTGAGCACATCCGCCGTTTTGAGTTTTTTGCCGCCGGGAATGTTAACTTCGCGGTAGCTGAAATCGTCGATAGGAACTAAAATACCGCGGGCGGCATGGGCCGCTTCTTCAATGCCGCTCAGTTTGTAGCAGTTGCGGGCATTTGCCGAAGTGGTTGTTACCACATTATCAAAGATGTAAACGCGCTTGGCGCCGGCCTTGTAGCAGGATTCTGTAATGGTTTTGACGAGCAGCGGGTTGGTGGTGGCGCCGACTTCCGGAACGCGCGGGAAACCGATGTTGGGTTTAACAGCCACCGTCTGGCCTTTCTTTACATATTGACCCATACCACCGGCAAGCTCAATGGCTTTTTTGAACATAACATCCGGTTCGCCATTTTTAACGGCGACCAGATCCGGAAGTTCCGACGTTTTTTCCCGGGCCGGCAGGAAATCGGGCCTGCCGAGAATAACCGCTCCGCCAGCGATTAGACCGAGTGAAAGACCCTTTTGAATGATCTCCCGTCGATTAAGTCTGCAAGTGTCTGCCATATCTGCCTCCTGATCGTTGATGGTGGACAAAGACAAATAAAACATACCGGTCGTTTATGGAAGTATAAGGAGAAAGTGCATCAGTGTCAATCAAAAGAGCAGTCGTTTCCAGGTCAGGGATGCTTTTCTCTTCACGACTAAAATGCTTCCCGGGGATTGAACTGTGATAGGGGTTGTGGTATAAAAAGATCACTCATTTCATTGATGCATTGCAAGTTGATTCCCTAAATATACTATAAAAGGAGGTCTATGCGCGATGTCGGAAGAAACTCACCATAAAAAAGAACACGACGAAAAACATCTGGACAAGTTGACGGTTAAAGAGCTCCGGGAAATCGCCGCCGAATTTCCGCATGAACGGGCGATTCATGACATGAAAAAGGAGGAACTCATCGCCTTCATCAAAGAAGTCAAGGGCATCAAAGATGAAGCGCCCGTTAAGAAAAAGAAACATGCGGTTAAGATCAAAATGACCAAGCCTGAGCTCAAGGCTAAAATTCGTGAGCTGAAAGTCCTTCGATGTCAGGCGCTGGAATCCAAAGAAATAGAAAAAGCCGTTTTACTGCGCTGTCAGATCAGCCGGCTGAAGAAGATATCCCGCCGTGTCGTTGCAGCGTGAAAAGATCAGGATCAAGGATCATGGCGCAAGGCGCAAGGATAAAGGGACAAGCTGAAAAAGAGGCATTGCAAGAGCAACGCCTCTTTTTTTCACCTTGAACCTTGGACCCTGGACCTAAAGCATCTCGATTGCCGTGGCCATGGAAACCCCGCCGCCGCCGCACAGCGTCGCCATGCCCAGTGTTTTGCCGCGTTTTTTCATGGCGTGAAGCAGGGTAACCATAATCCGGCAGCCGGTTGCCCCTACCGGATGGCCCAGCCCGATGCCCGAACCATTCACATTCGTGATTTCCCGGTTGATGCCCAGTTCTTTTTCGCAGCCCAGATACTGTCCCGCAAAGGCTTCGTTAAGTTCCATCAACTCAAAATCGCGCAGGGTAAGCTTTGGATCATTTTTTAGCAGATTCCTGACTGCGGGAACCGGACTCAAGCCCATTACGGAAGGATGGCAGCCGCCGCGCGCGGAGGAACGAATCCGGGCGATCGGTTTCAATCCCAGTTCCCCGGCTTTTTCGGCGGACATGATAATCATCGCTGCCGCTCCGTCGTTAAGCCCTGAGGAGTTGCCGGCGGTTACCTTGCCAACCTTGGGGATAAACGCAGGAGGCAGAGCCTGCAATTGTTCCATGGTCAATCCGGGGCGGAAATGTTCATCCTTGTCGAAAATAACAGGCGGTTTGCCTTTTTTCTGAGGTAGTTCAATCGGTACGATCTCTTCCTTGAAGTCGCCTTCCCTGGTGGCCCGCTCAACATTATTATGGCTGCGCAGGGCGACTTCATCCATTTCCTGGCGGCTGATGTTGAGGTGTTGCGCAATCAGCTCTGTCGTGTGGCCCATGATGTAAGGCTTCCCTTTCAGGCTTTCAAAGGGCTGCCCGGATTTGACGGGACCATCGTCGGATAATGGCTGAACATATGAGCCGCAATGCAGGGCGCGGATCATTGCGTCAATAAAAACGGTATCCTGAAGCCGGCAACCCCAGCGCGATTCGAAACTGACATAGGGCACTCCGGACATGTGCTCCACACCGCCAGCCAGAATGATATCAGCCATTCCGGCTTGAATCATGGCCGTGCCGCTCAGCACCGCCTCCATCCCGGAGATGCAGACGCGATTCATGGTTACGGCGGTCACGGTTTCCGGAATGCCGGCCAGCAGCGCGCCCACGCGGGCCGTGTTGAGAGTGTTGCAGGATTCGATGCAGCAGCCGAAGCGGATATCATCAATAATGGCCGGATCGATAGCGGCACGCTTAATCGCTTCTTTCATGACGACGGCGGCAATGCGCGCGCCGATCATGTCTTTTAATGTTCCTCCGAATGTTCCGATAGCCGTTCTACACGCTGAAACAATAACCACATCTTTCATTGCATAATCTCCTTTAAATATGTGATGAGTCACTTAATGACGCCAAACCGAAAAACCTCAAGACATTGGTCTGAAAAATTGCGGATCAATTGGTTTGATCCGCAAACCTCAAAAGCAGGCTGTTAATTCTTAAAGAGAGCGTAAAATGTTGTCAAGTGCTATTTATAAACACTGTTTATTATCGTTTCCTGCATATTGCATATCGTTATCCAAAAAAATGTAAACTATTATTTACTCTATCATATATTTCCCCGAGCTTTCCCAGGGTAAGGGCTGGCGGCAGAAAAATATTTTTAATCATGATTCACTGTATTTGTTGACAACTGTTAAGACTTGTATTATGTAGCCGCTGAATTTTTTCCTGTTTCATTATTAGGAAATGATTCAAGACGTTAACGAAGAGACACATAATCCCCAGTAGCTCAGTCGGTAGAGCAGATGGCTGTTAACCATCGGGTCCGTGGTTCGAGTCCGCGCTGGGGAGCCAGAAAAAAGGCCCGTTTCGCAAGGAACGGGCCTTTTTACAGGTGGTGACATGCCGTTTTGGGTTTATATTTTGCAAGGTGAGAGAAACGGTAGATATTATTGCGGACACACATCCGATATTGACAGACGCATTCAACAACACAATGATCCTGCATACAATTTGACGAAAACAACAAAGCGGATTGATGGGCCATGGAAGCTGATCTGGGCGGAGGCATTATCCAGTCGATCCGAGGCGATGCTTATGGAGAAAAAGATCAAGAAAAGAGGGATCACCCGCTTTCTAAAAGACCTGAATCGGTAGAGTCCCGCCATGGCGGGATTAACCATCGGGTCCGTGGTTCGAGTCCGCGCTGGGGAGCCAGAAAAAAAGGCCCGTTTCGCAAGGAACGGGCCTTTTTACAGGTGGTGACATGCCGTTTTGGGTTTATATTTTGCAAGGTGAGAGAAACGGTAGATATTATTGCGGACACACATCCGATATTGACAGACGCATTCAACAACACAATGATCCTGCATACAATTTGACGAAAACAACAAAGCGGATTGATGGGCCATGGAAGCTGATCTGGGCGGAGGCATTATCCAGTCGATCCGAGGCGATGCTTATGGAGAAAAAGATCAAGAAAAGAGGGATCACCCGCTTTCTAAAAGACCTGAATCGGTAGAGTCCCGCCATGGCGGGATTAACCATCGGGTCCGTGGTTCGAGTCCGCGCTGGGGAGCCAGAAAAAAAGGCCCGTTTGAAGAAAGCGGGCTCTTTTAGCTTAATGATCGATAGAAAATTATTTCCGGCGCTTTCATCTCTGTCTTTTTTCCCCGATCAATCTCGCAAAACAGCATAATTTTATGTTAAACAGTTGACATAAAAATAAAATTCCCGTATATCATCGGCGCCGAAAACCCTGTTTTTAACAATAATTTCTTGAGGCGGGTAAGCAAACACTCAATGGATCATCAGTCAAAAAATCAAAGGCTTGAGGATGTCATAAGGCGCCTGACTCAGACAGACCCGAAGGCCCTGGCTATTGTTTCTCCCAAGTATAATGCCTTTTCCTACGCACAGCTTGTCCGGCAGATTGACCACGTTGCCGGCGCGCTTACTCAATCAGGTTTTGGAAAATCTTCCCGCATCGCTATTGCGATCAAGGATAACGCACCGGCCGCATTGGCCATTGTTGCCTTTGCCTGCTCGGCGGTGGCTGTTCCCCTGGATCCGAATCTGGCAGTGGCCGAGCTTGAAATGCGTTTAAAATTGCTGGAGGTTGACGTTGTATGCTTATTGGCCGGTGAAGCGACAGCAGCAAGAACCGCCGCTGAAAAATGCGGCATTCCCTGTACTGAAATTATTCCGAACAGTCATGGAGAACTGGAGTTTTCTGTGTCTTTGCCGGCGGTTGCCCCTAAGGAGCCGGCGGATGAAGCCGGCCCGGATACCATAGCGGTTATTTTGCAAACATCCGGGACGACGGCCGAGCCTAAACTGGTTCCGTGCCTTCACTCGAATCTGCTGGCAACGGCGCATAATGACCATATATGGTTCGGTCTGGATAAACGGGACCGCTCTTTAAGTATAGCGCCGCCTTATTACAGTCATGGTCTGGTATTAACCATTCTCGCACCGCTTCTTTCAGGCGGCAGCGTGGCATTTCCATCGAATCTGACCCAGGTGGATCTGGCGGAATGGTTTGAAAGGCTTGGGCCAACCTGGTATTCGGCCTCACCGACCATGCATCTGGTGATCTCGGAAGCTCTGGAATCAGCCCCTGCGGGCCTGAAGCA
>CAZDYR010000020.1:0-14135 GCA_964509625.1 uncultured Smithella sp.
GGCGTCATGGGCATGTCTGCTTTGAAGGCGGCGTCGAACTCCTCCGGTGCCGGGTGCCCCGCTTCCAGAATTTTGGACAGCAGCGCCAGTGTAGGTTCGTTCACCCGGTTATAGATGAAGCCGGGCGAGTCTTTCTGGACAATGACCGGGACCTTGCCGATGGCTTCGGCTAGGTTGTAGCCGATCCGGAGGGATTCTTCCGAGGTGCCGGCGCCCTTGATGACTTCCACGAGTTTCATCAGGATGGCGGGATTGAAGAAATGATAGCCGATGACCTTATCGGGACGGCTTGTCGCGCCCGCGATTTCAGAGATGCTGATATTGGAGGTATTGGAGGCCAGAATCGCGTGTTTGGGCGCGAACCGGTCCAGCTCCGCAAAAACACTTTTTTTGAGCTCCAGTTTTTCAGGAACGGCTTCAATGATGAATTCGGCGTCACGGACAGCCTCGCAGAGGTCGACCTTGGGAGTCAGGCGGACCAGAGCCGCTTCATGTTCTACGGGGCTGATCTTTCCCTTGGCCTTGAACTTGTCGAGGCTTTTCCTGATACCGGCCACGCCCCGGTCTACGAATTTTTGCTCGACATCCCGCAGGACGACGCTGTAACCGCCGAGCAGGAAGCAAGCCGCAATCCCGTGGCCCATGTCGCCGGCCCCGATCACAGCAATTCTTTTTACGTCTTGTGATTTCATGATGACCTCCTTTTTCCTGTTGATAACGATGCAGCCATCTAGCATGTTCCGTGCCATTGGCACGTGGAGAACTTCAAGGAAGGTTCTTTCATTTCATCAAGCCCGGGGTCTCCGCCGGTGCCGTCGCATTTAGTGATGCAGCGACAGGATATCGCTGATTCAGCATGGATGGGCCGATATGGGCGGGAATAAGCGCGGAAATAAGCGTTCAGCTCTCTTGCTGTTGCACTCCGGGCATTATTTATGCTATTAATTTTTGAGTTTTCTCCCGCCGGTCAAAGGCCGCCGGCCGGGTTGCGAGGACTAGAATCATCCGGGAGCAATCAACGTCGCAGGAAGGCCGGCGACCGTTGATCTGCTCTGTATCGGTAATCAACCGGATACCGGACATAAGGAAAGCAATGGGAAAAAGCGAAACAAAGCTTAGCGGGTATTCGAAGTCGCGGGTGATGCAAAAAATACCGCGTTATCGCAAGGGCGCTAAACGAACGTTGCAGGCCATAAAACAGGCGGACAGCGGATCGGGTGTTCGCGGTGTTGAGGAAGACCTGCGGGAAACCCTGGACCGGTACCGTGCTATTATTGACCGGGTGGAGGATTGTGTCGGAGAAGTAGACCTGGATGGAAACATCACCTTTACAAATAACGCGGGTGTCAAAATCTGGGGTTATAAAGATAAAAGTGAGATCTACGGAGTGAACTTCCGCCGTTACGTGGACGCAGAGACTGCCGACTTTGTTTTCAACGCCTACAACAAAATTTTGCATACCGGAATGCCGGATAAGATATCCTATGAAATTATTCGCGCAGACGGAGAGCGCCGGATGATTGAAGATTCGGTGGCGCCTATTCGCGGAGAGGGCGGACGGATCACCGGTTTTCAGACGGTCAGCAGAGATGTCACCGACCGCATCCAGAAGGAAAAAGAGCTGGCGGCTCACCGAAGCCGCCTCGAAGCGATTTTCCGGAGCGTCAGGGACGCCATCATTACCGTGGATCCGGATTTGCGGGTGATTGAAGCGAACATGCACACGGAAACGATCTGCGGCCAAAACCCCAAAGGCATACTGGGTAAGAAATTCCCCGATGGTTTCAGCCCATGCAGCCGCTCCTGTGTCGATGTGTTGAAGCAAACCTTGTTGAATAAGGAGACCATTAAGGAGTATCGCATTGAATGCGGCCATCAACAGCGGAGCCATCAGCAGGTCAGCGTAACGAGTTCGCCGCTTCGCGACCCTGCGGGAAATTTTATGGGCGTGGTCATGGTCATCCGGGATATGACGCTGTTGAAGGACCTTGAGCGCGAACTGAGGGAAAGACATCAGTTCCAGAGCATGATCGGCAAGAGCAAAAAGATGCAGGACATCTATCGTCTTCTTGAAGACCTGGCTAATCTGGACACGACTGTCCTGATTTCAGGAGAAAGCGGAACGGGAAAGGAGTTGGTGGCGAGGGCTCTGCACTACAGCAGCGCGAAAGCTTTCAAACCCTTTGTCACGGTTAATTGCTCCGCGCTGGCGGAAAATCTCCTCGAGAGCGAACTGTTCGGCCATGTTAAAGGCGCCTTTACCGGGGCGATCAAGGACCGGCAGGGACGTTTCCAGGCAGCGGACGGTGGAACGATTCTACTCGATGAAATCGGTGATATCTCGCCGCTGATTCAGCTGAAACTCCTGCGCGTCCTTCAGGAAAAAGTCATCGAACGCGTCGGCGAATCCGTCCCGAGACCGGTGAATGCGCGCGTGATCGCCTGCACGAATAAAAACTTGCGGGAGAAGTCCAAACGGGGCGAGTTTCGGGAAGACCTATACTACCGGTTGAAGGTGGTGGAGATTACACTGCCGCCCCTGCGCGAGCGCCTGGAGGATCTGCCGCTGCTGATCGATCATTTCCGGCAGAGCTTCAATAAGCGGTTTAACAAGAACATTGAAGGTTTTTCCAACGATGTGTTGGATCAATTTATGTGTTATCCCTGGCCGGGGAATATCCGGGAACTGGAGCACGTTATCGAGCATGCATTTATTCTTTGTCACGGAAGCACGATCACGTCCGGACATCTGCCGCCGGAAATCAAGATAGCGGCCTCCGGGGTGGAAGAGCAAAGAATGCCCGCCCGTGCTGCGGACGGTTTGCCCGACAGCGCGGCGCGCACGCGCGAGGCCCTGCTGAAGGCCGGCGGCAATAAAGCCAAAGCGGCCCGGCTTCTGGGGATCGACCGCCGAACGCTTTATCGAAGACTTGATAAATACGATTCATTCAAATAATCTTACCTGTGTGGCAAATTGTGGCAAAGGTGAGGGCCACAGTTACGTGGCATCACGCCACATGTATAAACTGCTGATCTCTTCTCGCTAATCTTTAATAACCACATGAAATGAAAGACGTTATGGTCAGATTGTTGACCATGGCATGCTCTGTGTATCTCTGAATCCTCAAATGAATATTCCGGCGGAAGTTTAGTATCGGGAGAAATGTTTATTTGAGGTTAAATGGTTTGTCGTCTCGAAATAAAACATAAGAAGGAGGACTAATGATGAAGTACGTGAAATTATTTATTTGCGTGATGGCCATAGCTTTAGGGGTTGCCTGGGCTGAAAATGGCAAGGCTGATGAAATTCTGATTGGATTTACCGGCCCGCTTAGCGGCCCGGCGGCTGAATACGGGCAAGATATCGCAAGCGGCATCGAAATGGCTGTTAAAGAAATCAATGCGCGTGACGGCATTACGGTTGGCGGAAAGAAATACACTTTCAAGCTGATGAAGATCGACGACCGCATTGATCCTACAGCTGCTGTTAATAATGCCCGTCGCTTTCAGGCCAGCAAGGCCATCGCTGTCTTTAACGGGATTTATACGACCATCGCTCCAATCCTTAAGATTAATGAGGAAAAGGGCAGTGAGTTTATCCTGATGGCCTATACCAGCACGCCTAAATGGGATACCCTTGGTAATAAACTAACAGTGGATACCACGATGGCTTTTCCGGTGACGCTGGCGGGTTCCGCGGATTGGGCTTTGCAGAAAGGGTATAAGAAATGTGCGATGGTGGTCACGTTTGGCGTCTACGGTGATGAATGGAGATCGGCATTCAGAAACTACTGGGAGAAAAATGGCGGCTCCATCGTAGCGGACAAACCCGCAAATTATTATACAGAAACTGATTTTTCCGCTCCATTGTCTGCTGCTTTGGTTACAAAACCTGATGTGATGCTCATTGGCGGTCCTTCCGCGACAACCGCCCTGGTGATCGAACAGGCCCGCTCCATGGGGTATAAAGGCGCTTTTATCCTGATTGACCAGGCCAACCAGGAGTATATTGCAAGATTGCTTGGCGGCACAGCATCCATGGGGAATCTGATCGGCGCGGCTGGTCCCAGCAGTATGCCTACACCCGGCGCCGCGCAGTTTTCCAAAAAATATACCGAACAATATAAGAAAACGCCTAGTTGGGACTGCATTCTCAATTACACGGGGATGCACGCCCTTGCCAACGCTATCGTTGCCGCACAGACCGCGACGGATGTTCATAAAATCAGAGACTCCTTCTCAAAGGCGCTGAAGACCCCAATGCTTGGGAATCGATATCCTAATGAAGTATTTGGCATTGAGCCGACCGGACGTCTGCAGGTTGGAGGCTCTATCCAGACCATCACGGATGGAAAATCCGATCCGCCGTCGGTATTAATCTGGTGGGCGAAGACGCAACAGGAATTTGAAGCGGTTAAAAAAGCATCAGCCTTTAAGTCGTCCAAAGTTATCTGGATTAAATAAAAACCAGCCGGCAAATAAAGATATACACGAAAGGACGGGTTGCCCGTCCTTTCTTTTTTTATGGCACCTGGGTCAATGCCTCGATGCGTCGCTGTTTCCCCGCATTCATTCTTTCCGGTCGACTGTATTGCCAACTTAAGGAAAAGATGCTTGCGCAGGCGCGGGTTGCTTGGTCTTTGCCGCGCCGGGACAGAGGGGGCTTGCTTGATGGGGAATTGGAATCGATGGGACTGAGGCGTCTGGCCGATACCGGGCGTTTATATCGCAAGATTTTTTAAAAGTGTGGCGTCCAGGCACCAAGTGTGGGCCACAAATATGTGGCGGACCGCTACAGCTGATTATCGTGATTAATCGGATGAATGTGACAGTTAAGTATTTGAATCTTAAAACGTTATGGCGATATGTAGATCCGTGGCATGCTCTGTGTATTAGAGTTTTCTATAGATTAAGCAACCTCCGGGGGTGGACAGGATGCCTTGTATTCATCTGGCTCAACCGCAAAGTTTTCGGGAAGAAGTGGCTACCGAGAAGAAACTGGTTCTGCTTTTGTGTATGCCCCATGATGATGCTTTTCAAGAACAAATACGAACCGTCGAAGAGCTGGCCGGCATGTACGCGGATGATCTGAAGGTCATGTTGCCGGAAGAGAGCTCTCTGGAGGCGTTTAAGAAAGATCTGGCTGTTGTCGGGACGCCGACCATTTTAATCCTGAAACAGGGCCGCGAAATCTTCAGGATTCTGGGGCTCACCGACCTGAACGTGCTGCAACGGTCTGTTGAAAAGGCACTGGAAATGCAGACAAACGATCACAGCCGGAAATAAAAAAGAGATTATATATTCTACTGCTGCCGGACGACGGCTGTGAAGAGACGGGATGAGAAAGAACGGCAGCCGCATGATTACAGGATATTATCTGAAAAGGAGAGAAGTAAATGGCGGAAAAGTTTATCAGTGACCGGAATTTGAGATTCTTATTGTACGAAGTATTCGATGTCGAATCGCTGCTTGCCTACCCGCGTTATGCGGACCACAGCAGAGAAGTTTTCGAAATGGTGATGGAAACGGCCATGAAGATGGCCGGGGATCTTTTTAAACCGATAACATCGGAAATGGATAAGCAGGCGCCTGAATACGTGAATGGCGAAGTCAGGGTGCATCCGGCTGTCCGGAATATTATGCGGGAAGCCGGAGCCGGCGGCTGGATCGGCGCCACCTTTTCTTATGAACTGGGCGGGCAGCAATTGCCGGAAATGGTCGGCATGACGATCCCCACGGCTATCTTTTCCGCCGCCAACTATTCCGCTTCCGTTTATCCTGGTCTGACAGGCGGCGCCGCCGGCCTGATCGCCTCCTTCGGGACTAAGGAGATGAAGGATCTGTACCTCCCCAAAATGATGTCGGGCCAATGGCAGGGGACGATGGCCCTCACAGAGCCTCAGGCGGGCAGTTCGCTTTCGGACATCACGCTCATGGGTGAACCCACCGATCAGGGGTATTATAAAATGAAAGGGCAGAAGATCTTCATTTCCGGTGGCGATCACAATGGCGCGGATAATATCGTGAACATGGCCATCGGCAGAATCAAGGGTGCGCCCGCGGGTGTGAAAGGCATTTCTTTGTTCCTGGTTCCCAAAAAACGGATTGCCGCGAACGGCAGTCTCGAACCCAATGACGTCAACTGCGCCGGGATTTATCACAAGCTCGGTTATCGCGGCGCTCCCATCACACAACTGGCTTTTGGTGAAAACGACGATTGTCGAGGGTGGCTGGTGGGCGAGGCCCATAAAGGTTTGTCATTGATGTTCCAGATGATGAACGGCGCTCGGATCGATGTCGGACTTGGCGCGACCTGCATTTCATCGGCCGCGTTCTACGCGTCGCTCGAGTATGCCCGGGAGCGTCCTCAAGGCCGCAGGCTCACATCGAAAGATCCCCTCTCCGCGCAAGTGCCGATTATCGAGCATCCTGATATCAGGCGGATGCTGCTGTTTCAGAAGGCGATTGTGGAAGGTTCGCTGTCGCTGTTGATGCAGTGCAGCCGGTATCATGATCTGGAGAAAGTGACGGAGGGCCAGGAGCATGAAGATAACCATCTGCTTCTCGAACTGCTGACACCGGTTGCTAAGAGCTATCCGTCGGAGATGGGGATATTGTCATGCAGCCAGGGACTGCAGATCCTGGGCGGATACGGATACTGTGACGAGTTTCCCCTGGAACAGTATTACCGCGATGTGCGGATCCACCCCATTCACGAGGGGACAACAGGCATTCAGGCGATGGACCTTCTGGGGCGAAAAATGATGATGAAGAATGGCAGGGCCGGACTGTTATATCTGGCTGAAGTCCGCAAGGCGATTCAGGCGGCCGAAAACGATCCTGACCTGAAGCCCCATGCCCGTGTGCTGGAGAGAGCCCTGGGATTGTTGCAGAAAGTAACCGGACATTTGTTCAGTATCGCCGCCCGCGGCCGGCAGGATTTGTTTCTTGCCGACGCGACGCTTTACCTGGAGTTTTTCGGGATCATCGCGATCGCGTGGCAGTGGCTGATTCAGGCTACGGTGGCGAAAAGAGCGCTGGATGGCAGTCTTCAGGCCGCGGATGTCAATTTCTATCAGGGAAAGATTTACGCCTGCCGCTATTTCTTTGGTTACGAACTTCCCAAAATTGAAGGTTTGGCTGTGCGTTTGCAAAACGGCGACGGTCTGACAACGGAGATAAAAAACGAATATTTCGGGGAATAAACAGAAAAGTCGCGCGGGTTGACGATTTGCCGGTCGGTGCTGTTGTCAACCATGCCGCGGATGTTGATTGAATAAGGAGGACTGATGAACAAGAAGGAAATTGTATTTGTGGATGGTGTGCGCACTGCTTTTGGAACCCTGGGAAAATCGCTGCGCGGTTTCACGATGGAGCAGCTGGGGGCGCTGGCGATTAAAGGGCTGCTGGACAAAACGAAAATTCTCGAACGCGGCGGCCAGGTCGATTCGGTTTACGCGGGGTCGGCCATGGGCGGGACATCGGCCGCCAATCCGGCGCGCTGGGTGTCATTGGGCGGCGGGTTGCCGGAAAGCACGGCTGCCTCTTATGTGGAGATGCAATGCGGCTCCGCTATTGATTCCATCAACCATGCGGCCTGGCGCATGCTGGCCGGGCAGGCCGAGATCATGATCGCGGGAGGGATGGAATCCTACAGTCAGGCCTGCGCTAAATTTTCAATGGCGACGGAACCCTTCCGGATGGTTCCGCCGATGCCGGTGCCGCCATCGCTGGCTCCGTCGATGGATGCCGCGACGATGAACATGGGCTTCACGGCGGAAGCTCTTCAGCAGAAGTACAATATTTCCCGGACGTCGCAGGACAAATTTGCCTATCGCAGTCAGGTGCTGGCCAAACAGGCGATGGATGCCGGATATTTTATCGATGAAATCATTCCTGTCACCATTCCGCAGGGAAAAAACAAACCTCCTCTTGAATTCAAAGAGGATGAGCATCCGCGGACCACATCGCTGGAGGCGCTTGCCGCCCTTCCCCCCGCCTTTGTTAAAAATGGAACGGTCACGGCCGGAAACTCTTCCGGCCGCAATGACGGCGCCGCTTTTGTGTTGATGATGACGCGGGAGAAGGCTGAACAACTGGGTTATGAACCCATGGCACGATGGGTGGCAGGCGGTGACTTCGGCGTCGATCCGAAAATCATGGGGATTGCCCCGGCTTATGCTGTCCCGCGAGCCATGAAGCACGCCGGTATACGCCTGTCCGATATGGATGTTATCGAGTGTAACGAGGCTTTCGCCGTTCAGAATCTTGCGGTGATCACCGAATTGGAAAAGCAAACCGGCGAGAAAGTGGACATGAAGAAGTGGAACCCCAACGGTGGCGCCATTGCCTTTGGCCATCCTAACGGGGCTTCGGGGGCCAGACTTTGCCTTTTTACCATGAAGGAACTTATTCGTCGCGGCGGGAGGTACGGATGTTTCAGTTCCTGCTGCGGCGGGGGGATTGGTGTGGCGACGGTTGTGGAAAACCTGTGTCGCTAAACAGATGTTCTGCGGTTGGGGCGCGCTTTATCGGCTAAGCCTGCCCCGGCCTGGTCATCCGTTCCGGTCACAGTCCGGCCGGAACGGATGACTGCCAGCCCAAAGAAGCAAGCCGGACGGAGCGGGGCGCAGGAGATCAGGGTTGCTGCACAAGTACGTGCGTGGAGATTGTATGAAGGCAGAAAGAACGAAGGTGATGAGTGCCCGGGAGGCAATCAGCCGCTTTGTGAATGACGGGGATCAGTTGATTCTGGGAAATTATACGGTGGGAACCTGCGCCGCGCTCATCTATGAGATCGTTCGGCAGGGGCGGAAGGGCCTTACCCTGTGTTCCCAATCCGGTATTTTTGATGTGGATGTTTTAGTGGGTGGCGGCTGTGTGGAACGTCTCATTACCACATATGTTTTACGCGCGGGTGGCCGTAACGGCGGGTCGGCGGTGGAGCGCGCCCTGAAAAAAGGCGCTCTGGAAATCGAGGACTATTCAAACTTCCAATACAACGCGCGTCTGGTCGCGGGCATGCACGGCTTTACCCTCCTCCCGGTTTTAGAAAGCGTCATGGCGACAGACCTTTTCCGGAAAAGGGGATTTATGGGTGAGGATAAGTATCGGATTATCCGCTGCCCGTATACCGGGAAAGACCTTGTTACCGTGCCGGCTCTCAGGCCGGATGTCTGTGTCGTCCACGTCCAGCGCGCGGACAAATTCGGAAACGCCCAGTACTGGGGCGCTCTGGGCAGCGTGGCCGCCGCCGCTCTGGCCAGCAAACGGATTATCGTATCCTGCGAGGAAATCGTTGCGACGGAAATGATTCAGTCCAGCCCCCATCTGACGATTATTCCGGCCTTCCGCGTTGATGCCGTTGTGGAAATTCCCTGGGGGGCGAATCCATCGGAAGTGCTCGGCTACTATAATCTCGATATGCTGATGTACAGCCTTTTTATGGTTGCCGACGGAACGGCCAACGGGCTTTCAGCCTGGATGGACGAATGGGTTTACGGTTGTTCGGACCGCGCCTCCTATATTGATCATTACGTCCGGAAATTCGGAAGCGGATCACTCGAGGCCATCAGGGCCAAGCCTTTCTATTCGACGCCGGCAAATTACGGATCGGCTTTTACCTCTCGGTGGGATGAAAACGGGCGGGAGAGAAATATGGGGCTGACCATGAACGAACTGGAGCAGGTATTGAAGGAGCAGGGAAGATTTTATGAGTAAGGCTTATACACTGGAAGAGCTTTTGTCGATTGTTGTGGCCCGGGAAATTCATGATTATGAAAATGTGGTCCTTGGCGTCGGCATTCCCATGACGGCCGGTGCCCTGGCCAAGGCGCTCTATGCGCCCCATGCAACGCTCATGATGGAGTCCGGGTTGATCGGCATACGGCCTCTGTTGCCTCCGAATCATATCGCGGACGCCCACGCGTGCCGGGGGTTTTCATATGCAACGGATCTTTTTTCAACGTTCACCATGACGTACCGCGGTTTTGTCGACGTCTGTTTTCTCGGCGTCGGGCAGGTCGACAGGTTCGGCAACCTGAACACAACGGTGATCGGCGATTATGAGCGGCCGTTGATGCGGCTGCCGGGATCAGGCGGAGCCCCCGATTTCATGTCCTACGCGAAAAGAACCGTTCTGACCATGCTGGGAGGTACTTTCGTGAACCGGCTGGACTATTTGACTTCGCCCGGTTACCTGACCGGCGGAGACAGCCGCGAGCGGTCGGGTCTCTTTCCTCCGGGGTCGGGACCAACGATGCTGCTCAGCACAAAGGGAGTCTTCCGCTTTGATCAGGTAACGAAAGAACTCTACCTGGCCCAGATCCATCCTCGCGTTACGATTGAGGAAGTAAAAAGAGATGTCCCCTGGGACCTGCTGGTGGCAAACGACCTGCAGGAAACCCCTCATCCGACAGATGCCGAAATCGATTTTGTCAGATGGTTCAATCCCTCCAATTCCACCGGTCGGGGATTGGCTTTGGAACTGGCGATGGCTCATCTGAACAGCAAGACGAGCCCTGGCAAGCGGTGCGGCGCCGTGAAAGAATCCGAAACCGGCAGAGAGATGAAACCATGCATGTAAATCATTTGTTCGATATTCGTGGAAAGGTTGCGCTGGTGACCGGCGGATCGGTGGGGCTGGGTGAGCAGATGGCGACGGGTCTGGCTGAAGCGGGGGCGCATGTTGTTTTATCCGCGCGCAAGGCGGATCGCTGTGAAACAACCGCCAGGCGCATCCGCAGCACATGCGATGTAAAAGCCATGGCTCTCCGATGCAATGTCGCTCAGGAGGCCGATGTTCAGGCCATGGTCCAAACGGTTGTTTCTGAATTCGGACGTATTGACATCCTGGTAAACAACGCGGGGACGAACTGGGGCGCACCGGCGCTTTCCTATCCTGTCCGGGGCTGGGAGAAGGTTATGGATGTGAATGTCAAGGGAACATTCTTCTGCTGCCTTCACATCGGCGCGGTCATGATGCGACAGCATTCGGGCAAAATCATCAATGTTGCGTCCGTCGCCGGTCTCATCGGCTTTGAACCGGAGAAAATGGACGCGGTTGCTTATCCGGCGAGCAAAGGGGCGGTGATTTCCTTGACCAAAGACCTCGCGGCAAAATGGGCTCGTCATAACATTAACGTTAACGCCATTGCCCCGGGCTGGTTTCCAACGGATATGACCGCCTCGACGATGAAGGATCACGGCGATCTTCTCATCCGCTCAATTCCCATGCGCCGCTTTGGGACGGATGACGAATTAAAAGGAGCTGTTTTGTTTCTGGCTTCTGAAGCATCCAGTTTCGTGACCGGGCATACGCTGGTAGTGGATGGCGGCGAAACCATTATCTGATGGGGTTCAGAAACATTGGTAACCCGCTGTTGTGTATACCCTGCACCAGGCGAATCGGGATGGCAGAATCAAGGCAGGGCGGAAAAAAACAATAGGTCTAAGGAGGCGTCATATGAAAAAAACCATTTGTTTCTCGATTCTAATAGCGATGGTTCTTGTGTTTAGCGCATCGGTCTATGCCGCGGCGGATGAAATTGTGATTGGTTACAGCGGCCCTCTGAGCGGACCGGCGGCTGAATACGGTCAGGATTGCGTCAATGGCATTGACATGGCGATCAACGAGCTCAACCATGCCGGCGGAGTTGTGATAAAAGGCCGCACGCATACCTTCCGCCTGGAAAGAATGGACGACAGGATTGATCCGAAAGTTTCTCTCGGTAACGCACGGCAGATGCGCGATGCACACAAAGCCATCGCCATCTTTAACCCGGTAACCAATACCATCGCCTCGATGATGAGCATCAATGAGGAAAGAAAAAAAGAATTCCTGATCATGGCCTATTCCAGTGTGCCGCAAATCTCGGAATCGGGCAATAAATTATTGATCGCCGTGACAACCCCTTTTACCACCTATGTTCGAACTGAAGCGGATCTGGCCTGGGAGAAAGGCTGGCGCAAGTGCGCCATGGTGGTGACGATGGGGGCTTACGGCGAAAGCTGGCGCAAAGCGTTTGCGGAAGAATGGATTAGAAAAGGGGGGATTGTTACCGTGGACAAGCCCGCTAATTATTACAAAAAAACGGAATTTGCAGCGCCGCTGCAGGAAGCACTGGGCAGCGATCCGGATTTCCTGCTGATCGGAGGTCCATCAGCGACCACGGCCATGATTATTTCGCAAGCGCGTGCCAGGGGCTTCGAGGGTGGATTTGTGATGACCGATCAAGTCAATCTGGACACTGTGTATCAGCTTATGGAAAAACCTTTAGGCTTGGAGGGATCGATCGGTGTGTCTATGGTATCGCACATATCCTACCCGGCAAGCGGTTATTATCATCAAACTTACAAGATGAACTATAAAAGAAATCCGACCTGGGAGAGCATCCAAAATTACATGGGGATGCATGCATTGGCCAAAGCCATATCTATTGCCGGGTCAGTGGATGACGCCAGGGCAATCCGTGCGGCATTTCCCAGAGTTTTTCCCATGCTGGGGGATCAGTATCCTGCGGAAGTCTACGGGCTATCCTCCGGCGGTCGGTTCATTATCAGTTCTTCCATACAAACCATTAAATATGGGAGGATAACGCCGCCCAACAACTATGTCTGGTGGGCGAAGACAGCGAAGGAATATGAACAAATCAAAAAAATAACTAAGAGCAACATCGCGCCGGTATGGAAAATGCCTGATGAAAAATAAGCGGCCTGGGCGTTACGGAGAAGAGATGTTGCTGGTTGCATGAAGATAAACCCAGAGGGACATGGATTTGGTCAGACGGCAGATGGGTACATAAAGCAAGTGCGAATTGCCGCATGGGCATCTGTTCTGCCGGCGGATCAGATCTTCCTGGACAGAATATAATCGGCAACGGCCAGAAGATGCTGTTTTTCCGGGCTTTCCGCAAAGACATTCAGCCCGGCTCTGGCTTCTGCGATGAACTGCTCTGCGCGCGCGAGCGAATAATCAATGCCCCCTGACTTTTGAATCAAGGCAAAAATATCCTTGACGGCCTCTGATGAAAAAGTTTTCTGTTCGATCGTTGTTTTAATTTTGTCACGTTCAGGCCGGGTGCATTTTGCCAGGGTGTAAATAAGCGGCAGCGTCATTTTGCCTTCTTCCAGATCTTTGCCGATGGACTTGCCGAAATCCTCTTCCCGGGCCATGTAATCCAGCGTATCGTCCGTGATCTGAAACGCCATGCCGATTTTATAGCCGTATTGTTCGAGGGCTTCTATCTGAATTTTGGATGCACCGCCGAGGACCGCGCCGCTTGCGCAGGCGGCCGAAATGAGCACGGCGGTTTTCTTTTCAACGATGCTTAGATATTCCGCTTCCGTGAGGCTTGTGTCGCCGCATTTCATCAACTGAAAGACTTCGCCTTCCGACATGATGTTGGTCATCCTGGACATCAATTGAACGATTTGGATATCGCCGATTTCGGACAAAAGCTTAAAGGCCTTGGAATACAGAAAATCGCCGACCAGAACGCTCGCGGCGTTGCCCCAGACGTTATTTGCCGATGTCCTGCCCCGGCGGATAAGCGCTTCGTCAATAACGTCGTCATGGAGAAGGCTGGCGGTATGGATGAATTCAATGGAGGCCGCCAGCGGAAAGCGGAATTCACCCGAGTAGCCGCATAACCGCGACGAGATCAGATGCAGCAGCGGCCGGAACCTTTTGCCGCCGCTGTCGATCAGGTGATGGGCCACTTCCGGGATCAGTTTGACGTCGGAGGTGATATAATGGTCGAGGTGAACTTCAACCTGACCCATGTCGCTTCGGTAGTCGGAGAAAACATCCGCAATTTGCATGAACACAATGACCTCGAACCAATTTGGCTGGAACTATATGGGATATGACCGGAAATTGTCAAACAAGATTTAGATGATCTTTCCGAACAGGTCGTAATGATCCGCGCCGGTAATGGCGCAGTGGACGAAGCGGCCGATTTGAGCGCCCGCTCCTTTCACGTGGGTGAGGCCGTCGATGTCGGGGGCCTGTCTTCGGCAGCGTCCGACAAAGGAGTAGCCTTCCCGGTCGCTTTTTGCTTCAATCAGCACTTCCTGCGTCGATCCGACCAGTCCCTGATTGATGGCATGAGAAATATCGGCCTGCTCGTTCATTA
>CAZDYR010000021.1:0-14116 GCA_964509625.1 uncultured Smithella sp.
GGATGATATCTTTCCCGGGTAGGCATCGATGTTTTTCCCGACCCCGACCCCCAGGATGAAGGAAAGGCAAAGCAGAATCGTCATGCCAGCCACAACGATGATCACGCCGGTTCTTTCCAGTTTCAATTCAAATTTTTTGACATTACCGGAAACCATTTTTTACCTCGTGCATAGAATTTCCACCTCGTTTTTACATTTTTTCCGGCGCGTGGACGCCCAGAATCGTCAATGCGTTTTTCAGAACAATGCGCACTGCTTCAATCAGAACCAGGCGCGCGGCTGACAGCGCCGCGTCATCGGTCACAACCTTATTCTTGTTATAGTAGCTGTGAAATACTCCGGCCAGTTCGTTAAGATAGAAGGTGATGCGATGAACCTCCAGGGATTTTGCGGCGCCCTCCAGCATCTCTGGATATCCCGCCATCATTTTAATCAGCGTTCTCTCTTCCGGCCCGGACAGCAGCGACAGATTGCTGTTCTCATATGCCGGCGGCGCCATACCTCTTTCCTGAGCCAGACGCAGAATGCTGCAGATCCGGGCATGCGCGTACTGGACGTAGTAAACCGGATTTTCATTGGACTGCTTTTTGGCGAGGTCCAGATCGAAATCCAGATGGCTGTCCGAGCGGCGCATCAGAAAGTTGTAACGGGCCGCGTCCCTACCCACTTCGTCGAGCACTTCGCGGAGCGTGAC
Organism: uncultured Smithella sp.; assembly: GCA_964509625.1. Classification (GTDB taxonomy): domain Bacteria; phylum Desulfobacterota; class Syntrophia; order Syntrophales; family Smithellaceae; genus UBA8904. The sequence continues at coordinate 695 of CAZDYR010000021.1, forward strand.
AAATTCACCGGAACGCGTGGACATGGCCACCGGCTCACCTGCCCTGAGCAGATTCACCAGCTGCACCAGAATGATCTTTAAATCGTCTTTATCGTGCCCCAGCGTCTGGATTGCGGCCCAGAGGCGCGGCATATACCCGTGATGATCGGCACCCCAGATATCGATCAGCATGTCGAAGCCGCGGGCAAATTTATTCTGATGATAGGCGATATCCGCGGCAAAGTAAGTCGGATCGCCGTTTTTACGGATCACGACGCGGTCCTTTTCATCGCCGTAGGCTGTCGTCTTAAACCATAAAGTTTCGCCGTCGGAATAGATAAAACCCTTATCCTGCAAAGACGATAAGAGATTACTTACGCCGTTTTCTTTATATAATTCCTTCTCACTGAAGTAACAGTCAAAGGTTACACCGAAGTCCTTCAGGTCTTTTTTGATGCCTTCCAGGATCACACCGCCGGCGAAGCCGTTGAAGTGTGGAATGGTTTCTTCTTCGTTCCGGGTCAGATAGCGGTTCCCTTCTTTTTCGATGATGTCCGCGGATATATCCTTAATGTAATCTCCGCGGTAGCAGTTTTCGGGAAACTCGATTTTCTCACCCAGGAGCTCCCGGTAGCGGTACAGAACGGATTTTCCCAGATTGTTCATCTGGTTGCCGGCGTCATTGATATAATATTCCCGGGAGACATGGTACCCGGCGGTTTGAAGCAGGTTGGCCAGGACATCGCCGACGACCGCGCCCCGCGCGTGGCCGATGTGCAGAGGCCCTGTGGGATTGGCGCTGACAAACTCCACCTGGACTTTTTTGGCCCGGCCGATATCAAGACAGCCGTAGTTTTCCTGTTGAGACAGGATAGTCAGCAGTATTTGACGCCATCGTTCGTCTTTAATCCGGAAATTCAGGAAACCGGGACCGGCAATCTGCGACGATTCAATGATGCCTTCCGGATCCGTCAGGTTTTCACGAATGGCCTCGGCGATCCTGCGGGGATTTTGTCTGGCCTGTGAGGCCAAGATCATGGCCACATTGGATGCGTAATCGCCATGTTCGGGGTTGGCCGGCACTTCGATTTCTATCTGCGGCAGTTTCACATCCGGAAGCAGACCCTTTTTTGCGCAGGCCGCCACAGATGATTCAATCAGAACGGAAATTTTATTTTTCACTGAGCTTTTCAACACCTTTCCAATAAAAAAAATGACAAGCGGCTTTTATCATTAGCCGCTTGTCATTGCAAACAGTATCAATAGACCGGTTTAAATTACCGGTATAATATATACCTTACTGTAATCGTCTGTCCTTCCAGTAAAGAATATTGGTCATACTGGACGTTGACGGCGCTTCGCCCAGCTGTTGCGTTAATGTGCTTGTCCCCGCCCCGCCGCTGGCTGTTCCATAGGAATCCGCGGCCCCGAATCCCGGACGATAAGAAACCAGAATGGCTGATCCTATACCAACTCCCACATAATCCGTTCTGCCGCCGTCTGACGCCATTCCGGCCCCGGTGAGATAATCAAGCCTGTACGCGAAGGCGTTCCCGGCCTGTCCGCACGCGGTTGCCGAACCCTGCTGAGGCAGGTATGTCGGAAATTGCAGCATCCCTCCAAACAAGGCAGGGTCTGAAATCATTTTTTCACCGACGGGATTGGTGATCGTTTGAGCGGCAACAGGAGGATCTGCGGTTGGCAATCCGGGTATCGTCAACGGATTTGTGGAAAGATTGATATACCAGCCGTTTTGGGTATCCGCCACCGTACAGCCTGTGGTGGTGGCTGAATAACAGTAGACCGTCGAGGTAATATTCTTCAAATTGGCGGTTGTGTATGTCCCCGAGAAGGTTTTATTTTCCTTTACCGCGTAAATCCGGTTCTTCGTATCGCTGGTATCGGCCGGCTTGGTAATGGGGTCATTATTTTCACCCGTGCCCCAGTAAACCCAGACATAACCGCTGGGGTCTTTGGCGGCAACCGCCCGGGTAAAAATTTGCTTGTGCGTATTCGACGGCGTGGCGAGCGTGGAACCTCTTTCGACATTGGAGGCCTGATAAAGGAGGCTTGCCGTCCAGCTGGCTGTCGTGCAGGAGCTGGGATAGGTCATTAAACCGCAGGCGGAGCCGTCACTGGGGCAAAGCCGGAAACGCCACATGTTGCCGCCCAGGTCGCCCATGTAAACCGTATCAATGAAACCGTCGCTGTCGGTGTCAACTGCCGCCGGCGCAGCCGGCGCGGAAAAGTCCATGCTGGCGTTTTCGGCATGGGTATATTTCCAGAGGATATTGCCGTTCGTCAGATCCACCACAAAAAACCCTTTGCCGGCACTGTAGGTTGCGGGTGTATTGCAGGCGTAAGAGGTCCCGCCGTCCGCTGACAGGCAGGCGCTCCCGCTGTAGCCGCCGCCGACGAATCCCACCCATCTTTCATTGCCGGCAATTTTAATACGGCCGATCTGCATTTTGCTCCAGGGTTCGCCCAGGTAAGGCGCCTCTGTCGCGGTCGGATTCAGATGCCACATCCAGGTGGGCTGGGTCGTCGTTACACTATCGGTCACATCCAAAGCGTAATAGCCGCAGTAGAAAGGCGTGGTCGCAGAGTAAGTCGAACTATACCGGACAGCCGCCGGGAAGCCCGGATTGTAGGGACAATAACAGCTTGAGCAGCTGCTCCACAGGAAGTTTCCGCCCCCGCCTCCCAAGCCGAAAACAGCCATGGTTTTCCAGTTATTCACACTTTTGCTCGCACCCGTATCTGCTGTAGAAGGCACCCAGGCGTCAGCCACCTGCAGGGGGCCGTCAATAAACAAATCGTGGGAAGCCAGCGTCGAGCGGTCGGCATGGCTGTTGTGGGCAATCGGCCCCATTTTCTCAAGCAGATTGGGGGGAATAAAACTCCAGACCTCGTCTCCGCCGGTGGTACAATCCGTTGTACTGTTTCCGGCACGGAAAGCATGGAGCTGGCCGTCATTGGTTCCTGCCAGAATGAGCTGCCTGCCATTAGCTGCTGTCCGTGGATAATAGTCGCGGAATTCGGCAAAAGACGTTCCGCCGCATTCACGGGGATCATAGAAATAAGTCGACGGTGTTTTCACAATAATGGGATTGGTATGAAAAAGATCGCCCAGCTTCCAGCTGTTCTCTTCGATGTTGTAAGCCGCATCTCCCCGGTAAAATCCGATAATTTCCTGACATCTTGTGCCGCAACTGGATGTGGATAAAGGCGATACATTGAGGTCGGCATCGAAGACAGCCGCCGTCGTATAAGCGGTCATGCCTCCCTTATAGGTCCACATATTCCGAGAGGTGGAGGACTGAGCCGCAAGCTTTGCCCCGGCGTCCCAGCAGGCCGGCGTAATCAAAGCGCCGGTATTCTCATTGAGGCTGTATTTCTTTAAATGTCCGGGCCAGAAAGGCTCTTTATTCGCGCCTGCATTATTTCTAGGTTCAAAGGAGGCTTCATAAAGGAAATTTTCCTCCTGAACGCGTGCAGCCGCCACGGCGGCCTGGGAGGAAAAGGAGTAGGTTCCCGATAAGATAGAAGTGATGGCCGATCGGATTGCGTTTGCCAGCTCCGCAGGATTGGTAGCCATAAAGGCGTAACCTGAAAGATAGTTTGGGCCGGGATCTGTTCCGTTGCTGCAGGGGTTCGTTCCGACTGAAACGGCTGTAGTTGTTCCACTCTGCGTTGCATTGGGGTTTCTTGTCCCTCCGTAATAAGCCATCCAGTTCAGTGTATTTTGAAGATCCATCGGCATATTTGCGCCGAATCCAATAACCCAAACATCATAGCCTTTTAGTGGGGGTGTTGGATTTTTCAACTGTTTGGCCTGATATACGGGTGCCCGCCTTTGCGATATTCCTGTACTGCCCCCTGCGCTGCAGGAAACCGTATCCGCGCCGTCGGTGATAAAAATTACAGCTTTGTTTCGGCATGCTGCGGCCGGGTCATCTGCCTTGTGATTGTTCAGGTAACGATTGGCCTCTCGCAGTGCGTATTGCAGAGGCGTATAGTTGCTGTCACCGAATCCGACAATACATTCATGCGTCGGACTTGTGGACGATGTAGATTCCAGCGTACCGCATGTGTTGGTCCCATCTGTTGCGGGTGCGGAACAGGCGCTGTTGTTACAGTAAATGCTGGCAAATGGCGTTGTGGTGGTATAAGCGTCCGAGGTGATCGGCCAGGCGAGTTTAATGCAACTGGTGGAACTGGTGTACTGAACATTTGCAGAATTACCGCCATTCGAACTGCAATTGATAAACTTCATGAGACCCACCCGGACACCCAGACTGGTCACATCCGCGGCGTTGATCTGGTTGAGGCCGTCTGTATTGGTATCATTCAGGATGGAGAAAAGAGCGTACTTGGCGATGTCGATCTTTTTACAGCGCATCGTGTGGCCTGAACCGCTTGTTTTATAGAAAGGTTCGGTACAATCAGAAGCACTCCACTGAGGGGTCGGGCTGGGATTTGAAGAAAAGGTATTGGAGCAGGAAGTCGTATGCCCCGTTCCGCTTGTTTTATAGAAAGGTTCGCCGCATGAGCTGTCACTGTATTTGGGCACTGAATATCCATACCTTGTTGTACTTGCGCTTCCTTGGTAGCAAGCCCTGTTATGTCCGGATGTGCTCGTGGCGTAAAATGGTCCGTTTATATTGCAGGTGGTGCCGCTGACGTATAAGACGGGATCCGGGGCCAAGCAAGCCCGCGTATGGCCCGTTCCGCTTGTCATGTAATACGGGCCGTCGGAACTGCTGTCGCAGGAGGCTCCGGTAACAAAATAGTTGGCGGCGTTATCTTGCGGGGGACTATCCATACTTCCGGACAGGTCAAGGACGATCAAAACATCGGGAGGATTGGTGATCGTCCAGAGATCTTCATCGGCGGCATGGGACACTCCCATGAACATCAGGGCTGACAGTGCAACAAGTATCAACATCAATTTTCTAGGCATACTCTCCACCTCTCTATGGAGATAAGGGCACCGGACCGAATCCAATGCCGATATCCACTTTGGTTAAAGAATTATAACTTGTATTCTGACCGACAACTGTTCCATCGTAACGTATGATCGCATACCCCCCGCCAGCAAGGTCATAGCCGGACGGGATCAACGGAGGCATGTTGCTCACCACCGGCCGGCAAACAGCAAAACGTGTATTGGCGTCGATTCCGGAAGCAATTGCCCGCCAGATATAAGACGGAATCGTTGATGTGCAATTCTGTGTATAATTGTTTGCGGCGGTCCAGTCGGCAGGCACAGGAACAAAATCCTGCACCAGCCTGTGGACACCGCTTTCCATCCCCGCAAGCGCTTTCTTGTCCCCCACTGTTACGGCGCTGGCACGCAGATCAACTGACGACAGATTGATTGCCAGGACACCGACGGCCAGCAGGATCAGACTGGCAATAACGGCCGCCAACAGGGCGAATCCTCTCTCGTTCATGCTCATTATTTTTTTTATACTATCCATTTCACCCTCGTTAATAAGTTGGACTGGGAATATGGTTTCGGGGAATAACGCTTGTGGAATAAACAACTCTTCTGCGGGTTTCGGTCCCTAGATCGCCGTGCTGCATATCCACAACCAACGTGATTTCAATCATGCGGATATCCTGAAGATTGGCAACCGGCGCCGCCAGCAGCGCCCCGGAACCGTCATAATATCTGAACAAGGGAACACCCGCCACGTTGTTTTCAACCAGAACGGTCTTTGTGTCCGATGCGGCATTGGTCGCACCCAAAAAAGGCTGGTTGCCGCCGCAGTTGGTGGATCTGGTGATGTATTTACTGGCGGAATTATAAGCATACCGGATAACTTCATTCGGATCATCGATGACTCCATCGGCCGGATATCCGGGAACCGATGAACCTGATATATCCATTTCGATAGCTATCGAATTTGCCGTTGCCTCCTGAATTCCGCGGGCAAGCTGATTAGCTGCGGCGCCAGTACAAGACACGGCATCAACCCAAATATTTCCTGCTGATCGCGGGTTTAAAGACGCCATCCGTATTTCCATCGCCATTAATTCCAGCGCAACGCGGGCATCCTGCTGGGCGACAACCCTTCTTTCCGTACCCGTAGATGAGCGCTGCGCGGCATTGATCGCTCCATAGATGGCCGCCATCATAATGCCGCCAACGAGCAAGGTTACCAGCAACTCCACCAATGTGAATCCATTTTCTTTTTTCATGATTAGTTCACCGTTCCGTTAGGACATGCTGCCGGAAATCTCGAAAACTCCTGTCGGGCAACGGTCAGGCTTTCCGAGATGCTCCTCGTGTTGCCTTCCGCGGTGTTCGTCCATGTTACGGTAACCGTCACGAGGAAACCCTGCGCACTGACAGCGTCCTGAGCTATCTCTGCATTGACGTTATAGGTTATGTCGCCCGGTATAGGCGTGCTTCCACCGCTGGCATGAACTGAAACCCCGGCTCCGTCCTGATCTCCCAACGTTATGCTACTACAGGGGTTGATGATTCTGTTTTCGTAATCTTCCAAAGTTTTATATAAAATTCCCGATGCCCTTCCTATAAAATCAGACCGCAGGGTTGTGGTCCCGGCGGTCGGCTGTAAAGTCAATAAAGCCATTAGACCAATGGTTGTCAGGAAAATGGCAATGATCACTTCTACCAGGCCCATGCCTTTTATGCTGAATCTCTTAATTCGTTTAAGACATGTTAAACTTAACATATGTTTTCCCTGTAATATTGAATGTGATGGTTGCTTTTGATGACCCATTAGTAAGTACAATCGAGCCTACGTTGGGATTGAGTGTGCCTCTTGCCTCAAAGGTTACCGTATCCGATCCACCTAAGGCGAGGGAATCAATTCTGATACCCGGACCAAATGACGACAATAACTTAGTCTCTCCGACAGTTCCATTTGTTGTCGTTGCATTCAGGGTGTACGTTTGAGCAGCCGTGTCAAAAACAATAGTGTATGTTGTTTCCAGACCGGTCTGAGAGGCAGACGCGGCTCTTCCCTTCATCAAGCTGAAATCAGATACAATCTCTCTGGCTGCTGTGCGAAGATTAGTGTTGTTGACATAACCTCTCCAGGCAAACGACGCAACCATGGCTATAATACCGATAATGGCTATGACGATCAATAACTCAACTATCGTGAAACCTCTGGATACATTCTTATTCACGGATAACCTCAAAACACATTTTAAAAATTACACTTAAATACATCATTCATGCCAATATTATCATTGAACCACTTTGTATTATAATCAAACTAATGCAAATTACTTGAATGAAACAATACATTTAATAATTTTTCTTGTCAATTTTTCCTTTACCCGCCTTTTTTCTCCTCGTGCGGTGCTTTCAACATATGAATCTGATTTTTCCACCAAATCAATAATCATTAATATCGCAAAAACAGCAATTGCACGAATGCATCTCCTAAAAACACATACGCAACCGCCGCCGCCGACAAAAAAGGTCCGAAGGGAACGGCATACTTCATGTCCTGCTTCTTGATGATCATCGCCGCCACGCCAACCAGCGCTCCGGCAAATGAACTGAATAATAATATGAATATTAAAGACTTCCAACCAAAAAACCCGCCAATCATGGCCAGAAGCTTGATATCGCCACCGCCCATCCCTTCGCGTTTGGTTATAAATTCATAGACAAAAGCAATCGCAAAAAGTACACCGCCACCGATGAGTAATCCGATAAGCGCCTCATGCCATGGAACTTTCACAATAAAAATGGCAGCCAGAAAGAAAATCGGGATACCCGGCAGTGTTAAAATATCAGGGATAATTTGATGATCCAGATCGATAAAAGTTATGACTATCAATACCGCTGTGAAAATAAAAAACACAATATAATTAATGGTTACACCAAATTTTATAAAGAGCAGCAACGAGAAAATGGCCGTGATCAGCTCAACCAGGGGATAGCGCCAGGAAATCTTTTCGCCGCAATTCCTGCATCGGGCTTTAAGAAATATAAAACTGATAATAGGGATGTTATCATAAAAACGTATGGATTGATGGCAGGATGGGCATTGGGAAGAAGGTTTCACGATGGATACTTTAGCAGGAATGCGGAAAATGCAGACATTGAGAAAACTGCCTACGGCGGCACCGAAAATGAAGGCAAAAACATTTAAGATCATGTTAATTCTCTTTAAATTTTTGAACTTCTTTTTATATCGGGATTTTTTCAGGAATACTGGACTTTTATTTTGAAATGCCCGGTAGTCCTGCCGCCTTATCCCGTTGAAGATTTAGGCCAGTAACTTTGCGTCCCGCCCTTTCAGGTGGTTTGCCCTTTCCAAGCTTTGCCTGCAATTCTACTCTTATTTCGCCAGAAGTCAATAAAAATATTGTGATTCCTGTCACCGGATCATTAGACTCCCGCAGAACATGTTGATTTCGCTTTCCTGATTTTCAATAATTTCCTGATCATGACTTCACGAATCAATAAATTTCTTTGCATTGGATCAGCCATTGATGTAATAAAATTCATATGAAAGACGAATATTACATGAAGCTGGCTTTGAAGCTGGCCGCCAAAGGAAGGGGTTATGCCAGCCCTAATCCAATGGTCGGCGCGGTCCTTGTGAAAAAAAACCGGATTATCGGTCAGGGCTATCATAAATGCTGCGGAGAAAAGCATGCCGAAGTAAACAGCATTGAAAGTTCTACAGAAAATGTTGAAGGCTCAACACTTTATGTTACTTTAGAGCCGTGCTGTCACCATGGAAAAACACCTCCCTGCACGGATTTGATCATTGGAAGAAACATCAAGCGCGTTGTCATTGGATCAACGGACTCCAATCCACTGGTTTCCTGTCAGGGTGTAAAATATATGCAGGAAGCCGGAATCGAGGTTAAAACTGGTGTTCTTGAAGATGAATGCCGTGATCTCAACGAAGTCTTTTTTCATTTCATGGAGACGGGCCTTCCGTTTGTGACGGTCAAATACGCGCAAACTATCGATGGACGCATCGCCACCTCAACCGGCCAGTCACAATGGATCAGCTCTCCTGATTCCCTTAAATTTGCGCATCGATTAAGGGCGGAGCATGACGCGATCCTGGTCGGGATTGGAACCGTTCTTAAAGATAACCCCGCCCTGACGGTAAGACATGTTCGCGGGCGCAATCCTTTAAGAGTTATCATGGATTCCAATCTGGCCATCGCCGCGGACGCCAATGTTGTGCAAAATCTGTCGCAGATCCCGACATTGATTGCCACAACGAAAAGCGCTGCCGATCCTGCTTTGCAAAGCCTGGCTCGGGCTGGTGTTGAGATTCTCAGAATCCCCCCTGATGGAAATAATCATGCCAGCCTTAAGGAACTTCTTCCCTTACTTGCTGGCAGAAACATCACGTCTCTTTTAATTGAAGGTGGCGCGCAAATCATTACATCCGCGCTGAAAGAAGATCTGGCCAATCGTCTGGTGACGGTCATTGCGCCGAAAATAATCGGCAAAGGCGTCGAAGCGGTCGGTGATCTCAACATTCGCAATTTAAAAGAAGCGAAGTTATTGTCCGTAAAAAGCGTCATCAGAAAAGGCGCGGATGTGATTATCGACAGCCGTCTGACGCCGCCATCAGGCAATGCGCGGCCCTGATACCATCCAGCGCCGAACTGATAATCCCTCCGGAATAGCCCGAACCTTCTCCACAGGGATAGAACCCCCGGATGGTATCGCTCTCTCCGTTGGTATTCCGGCAAATGCGCACCGGCGATGATGTCCTGGTTTCCACGCCGATCAGATGGGCGTCGTCGGATATAAAACCGGTCATCTTCTTATCAAATTGCCTGATGCCCGCCCGCAGGGCAGCACTCACAAAGTCCGGCAGAATATTCTCGAGTCTTGCGGCCTGGACACCGGGCAAAAAACTTGTCCGGCCGACCACGCCGGATGATTTCCGCCCGAGAAACTCGGAAAGCCTCTGCGCCGGAGCGCCATAATTGCCGCCGCCCGCCAGATAAGCCTCCTTTTCCCACCTACTGCGAAAATCCAGACCGCTCAGGGGGTCGCCGGCAACGGCAAAATCTTCCACCCGCACATTGACCACGACGGCACTGTTGGCAAATTCACCGTCTCGATCGGCGTTGCTCATACCGTTGGTAATCAAAGTTTGGGGAAAAGCGCTGCAGCCGATCACCTGACCTCCCGGGCACATGCAAAATGTATAAACAGAGCGATTGAGTTCACGGACGGCGGCCGTGATAAAATACTCCGCAGGCGGAAGATGCGGATGATCCGACCACCGGCCGTATTGTATTTTATTGATCAGCGCCTGCGGATGTTCAACTCGCACCCCCATCGCAAATGGTTTTGGCTCCATTTCGATACCGTGTTGATGAATCATCCGATAGGTGTCGTCGGCGCTCTGCCCGACAGCCAGTACCACGCGATCCGTTTTGATTTCTTCCTTTCCGTTGACCGTTACGGCCGTAATGGCCCCCCGCCTGACGATAAAATCCGTAACCTGCGTTTCAAACCGGATATCACAACCCGCTTCCTGAAGTTTTCGGCGCATATTGACAAGCACCTTGCGTAGCCGATCCGTCCCGATGTGCGGTTTGGCATCCGTTAAAATGGAAGAAGGCGCGCCCAGATCCACCAGTATTTTTTTCACCAGCCCCGAGTAAGGATTTTTACTGCGGCTGGTCAATTTGCCGTCGGAAAACGTTCCGGCGCCCCCTTCTCCGAAAAGAACATTGCTTTGCGCGTCGAGCACCCCTTTTTTCCAGAACGATTCCACATCCGCCACACGCTTCTCGACAGGCCGTCCCCGCTCAATCAGCAACACAGGCATTTCCCCCACAGCGAGTGTATAAGCGGCAAAAATCCCGGCGGGACCGCCGCCGACAACGATAACGGGAAGTTTCCGTGATAAAGATCCTGATGGCCGGACGGATGCCTTGTCCATTTTCTTTTCATCATGACAAGATTGGAGCTGAATCCCATCAGGCAGGGTTTCCGGTAGTACCGCGTCGTCACATAAAACAATTTTGACTGCATAAACAAAATGAGGAGGCCTGTTTCGCCTGGCATCCAGAGCTTTCCTGATGACAGACAATGTCACAAGATCGGCCGCACGAATATGCAGCGCGGCCGCAGCTTTTGCCGCAAGACGTTCCTCGGTTTCACCCGGCATCAGTATCAAACCATTCAGGCGGAATACCTTCATTTTTTCTCCATTGCAAAAAATAAGAACATGCTATAGTTGATGATCAAAATTCGACCATCAGCAGCCGCACGCAGGAACCGTTTACGCCCTGGTATGCCGTTCATACAAAAAGCCGACATGAATACAAGGCCCATGCAGGCCTGATGCAAAAAAATCTAACGTCTTTTTTACCGGAGATGGAAGTCTGGAGCAAGCGAAAAGACCGCAAGAAAAAAATATCCATTCCTCTTTTCCCCGGTTATCTTTTTGTGGAAGCCTCCCTGGACAATGAAACCAAGCTGACTATCCTCAAAACATCGGGTGTTGTGAGGATTCTGGGGAAAAAAGAAAACGCGGAACCCTTGCCTGTGCCGGATGAAAAAATTATCGCGCTTCAGCGTATTATTGATAAGAAAGTGGAACTGTTCTCCATGCAGTATCCCCGGGAAGGAGAACCGGCGAGAATTATGGACGGGCCTTTTACCGGGATTGAAGGAACAGTCATCAAGAGCGATTTGGAAAAAGAACTTTTTGTCATTTCCATCGACCTGATGCAGCGATCGGTGGCCATCAAGCTGGAAGGTTTTCAAATCAGCAAAATTTAGACCTCCTTTACCGCCGCGTACGGAACATCTAAAAAAGCTTGACATTCTGAACATTTTGCGCAAGAAAGCATCCGCCACAGGAATGAACTTCCGGCAAAAAACAAATTGGGGACAGGTTGTGAAAGGGTATATTAAGATTAAAAAAGATTTGTGCAAGGAATGTCATCTCTGTATTCATTTCTGCCCCAAAGGCCACATCGCGCCTTCCAAGGAATTCAACGTTCAGGGATACCACCCCGTATGCGTCAATAAAGAAAAGGAATGCAACGGCTGCGCGCTTTGCGCGACGATGTGTCCGGATGTAGCGATTGAGGTTTACCGTGAATAAAGTCTTGATGTCAGGAAATAATATTATCGGTGAGGCGGCGATCCGCGCGGGTTGCCGTTTTTACGCGGGCTATCCGATCACACCGCAAAATGAGCTGACCGAATATATGGCCGAACACATCCGCAACGCCGAAGGCGGCGTGTTTATTCAGTCGGAAAGTGAAATAGCCGCCATCAACATGATCGCGGGATCCAGCGCCACGGGTACCCGTGTGATGACCTCGTCTTCCAGCCCCGGCATCGACTTAAAGCAGGAAGGCATTTCATCCATGGCGGCCTGCGAACTGCCCGGCGTGATCGTCAACATTATGCGCGGCGGTCCGGGTCTGGGCAACATCCGCCCCTCGCAGGGCGATTATTTCCAGGCCACCCGCGGCGGCGGTCACGGCGATTACCGCACCATTGTTCTGGCGCCGGCCACCGGCCAGGAGCTGGCGGATCTGACGATGGATGCGTTCGATCTGGCCGACAAGTATCGCACCCCCGTCATGATCCTGGCTGACGGCATGATGGGACAGATGATGGAACCGGTTATCTTCAAAAAACCCAAACCGCGTCAATACCCCGAAAAATTCATGCTGCGCGGTGCGGGGTCGGGCAAAAGCAAGTTTATCCGCGGACTCCTTCTGGACCCCATTGACAGCGAAGAACATAACTGGAAGCTTTATCGTAAATACGAAGCCATTGTTGAAAACGAAGTCCGGTTCGAAGAGCATTTGACCGACGACGCGGATATGGTGATTGTGGCTTACGGTACGGCGGCGCGTATCGCCAAAGGCGCAATCAAACGGCTCAGGGAACACGGCATGAAGGTTGGTATTTTCCGTCCGATAACATTATGGCCTTTCCCGGAGCTTAGACTTCGCGCGCTTTCATCCAAAATCAAAAATTATCTGGTTTTCGAAATGAGCACGGGTCAGATGCTGGAAGATGTTCGTCTGGCTCTTCAGGGTTACGCGAATATTGAATTTCACGGACGACCGGGCGGCGCGGTACCGACACCCTCTCAGCTGGCCAACGTTGTCGCCAGAATGTACGACAAAAAAGAGTGAAAAGCGATCATAAGGATCAAACGGATATGTCAAAAATAGTCTTTCAACATCCACAGAGTTTAAAACACAACATCTATCACTACTGTCCGGGATGCGGCCACAGCATTGCGCACCGGGTCGTCTGCGAAGTCATTGATGAATTGGGCATCCGGGGCATCACCATCGGCGTTCCTCCGGCAGGATGCGCGGTTCTGGCTTACAATTATTTTGATGTGGACATGATCGAAGCGCCTCATGGACGCGGACCGGCCATGGCCTCCGGAATCAAGCGTTCGCTTCCCGACCGCGTTGTCT
>CAZDYR010000022.1:0-13835 GCA_964509625.1 uncultured Smithella sp.
GGCACATACCTTCCGTGGATAAAACCTGATCGGCCAGAGCTGTAATTCCCGGCGGGCATTCCGGATGAACAAGAACTTCCGCGTTCGGGTGAAACGTCTTATTCTGCCGGATATCTTGCGGCAGAATCCTGACATGCGTCGGACAAAACCCCTGCCAGAGAATAAAATCCCGCCCGAGGCGGCCGGATATCCAGGTGGCCAGATACTGATCCGGAACGAATATGATCTCGTCATCCTTCTGAAAAGCTTCACGGACAACCTTTTCGGCATTCCCCGATGTGCAGCAGACATCACATTCGGCTTTCACATCCGCCGTTGTATTGACATAACAGAGCACTTTGGCTTTCGGATGCTCCGCCTTCAGTTTTCGAAGGTCTTCGGCGGTAATCATATCCGCCATCGGACAGCCGGCGTTTCTGTCCGGGATGAGGACGATTTTTCCCGGGGAAAGGATTTTTGCCGTTTCGGCCATAAAATAGACGCCGCAAAACACAATGACATCCGCGGTCGTCTTTGATGCCTGGATGCTCAAGCCCAGAGAATCGCCCACGTAATCGGCAATGTCCTGTATCTCCGGCAATTGATAATTATGCGCCAGGATGACGGCATTTCTTTCTTTTTTTAAACGTCTGATATGTTCAACAAGTTTCATGTAGCACTCTTCTGCATATTTATCTTCAAGCCATTGTATTCTATGAACATTTATCAAATACCATGCGTAATGGTATTTTCTGTTTTCTCCTGATTCATTTTTACCAGTCTATCCAGAGTAATCGAACTCAACGTGTCTGAAATTTTACCGCCGATCAGAGCCCAGATATCATGGGTGGCACAGATGGGTGACCTCTCGCAGCACGACGGATTCTTCACGCAATCCACCAGAGAGCAATCTCCCTCCAAAACATCTACGATTTCCTTTAACGTGATTTGTGAAGGATCCTTTGACAAATTGTATCCTCCATGCGCCCCTCGAACGGAATTAACTAAATTTACTCCCCGCAGCGGGATGATGATTAAACTCAGGTACTTTTCGGAAATATTTTCTCCCCTGGCAATATCTTTAAGAAAGACGGGACCTTTTCCGTAATTCTGAGCAAGCGCTGCCATTAATCTTACGCCATAACGCGTTCTTGTGGAAAGTTTCATGCGAGCCACCTAATACAAATACTAGCATTACTATCATTTTGATAGTGTATAAGTTATTTGAAAAGTCCTGTCAAGAAAAATTATGATTCAACTTGGAGTGGATATCGTTAAAGTGTTTGATTTAATGATATTTCAGCAAGTGGCTAAAACATGTTTCGTCAACCACCCCCCCCCGTAGCAGCGGGATTAAAAAAAACTTAAATCAGCTTATGCCTGAAATAAAAAAGCCGGCCACCACGGTTAATTTTAAAACTCTCAGTCCCTACAGGACTACCGGCGGCTCGTAATATTTCGCATCAATAGTACCGGATCGGTCCTCTTTGAGCGCCCGGGGCAGGTGCTCCAGAATATCTGACGCAGTAATGCCGTCCTGGCCTTTTTCCATGGCGGCCAGATCACCGGCGTAGCCGTGCAGAAAAACACCCTTTCGGGTGGCGGGTTCGGGACTCAGCCCCATGCCCAGCATGGCCGCAATGCAGCCGGTCAGAACATCGCCGCTTCCGGCTGTGGCCATCCCCGGATTGCCGCTCAAATTGACATATACCCGGCCGTCGGTAAAGCCAATGAGAGAATGCGCGCCTTTAAAAACAACGGTGGCGTTTAATTTATTGGCCGCGTCCCTTAAAACGCCCGTTTTGTCCGCGTTCACCTCGGCAACGGTTTTGCGCGTCAGGCGCGCCATTTCACCCGCGTGCGGTGTCAGAATCGTCGGGGACTTTCGTTTAAGTAATATTTCGGGCCGTTCGGCAATTGCCGTCAAACCGTCTCCGTCAATCAAAAGGGGTTTGTTAATAACGGCAGCCAGCTCCCGGATGAGTTTTGTGGTTTCTTCCTGCAGAGAAAGGCCGGGCCCCATCACCACCATATCCGCCTTTTCCGCTAATGCCAGCAATTCCGGTTTGGCTTTCAGCGACAGGCTGAAAGCCGCCGTTTCTCTTTGCGGAAGATAGACGATTTCACGGCCGGTCTGAGCGACAAACGGAATGATCGACGCGGGCGCGGCCAGCCTGGCATATCCGCCGCCCGCTTTCAAAAAAGACATGGCGGAAAAATACGGCGCGCCGAAATAGTTGGCACCTCCGGCTATAAACAAGACGTCGCCCATCGAACCTTTGTAGGCCTCGGCATATCTGGGGGGCAATAAGACCCTGTCATTGGTCTCCATGGTCAAATCGACGCGTTCATAAAGCGCCGGAGGGAAAGAAATATGCGTCACCGCAAGCGCTCCGCAATACTCGTATCCGGGATAGAGCAGATTCCCCGGCTTTGGCAATCCGAAGGTGACCGTGCGGGTGGCTCTTACCGCGACGCCCATCACCGCTCCCGTATCGCCGGAAATGCCCGAGGGGATGTCCAGGCTCAGAACCGGTCCTCTGTGCGAGTTAATCAGAGCAATGACGTCAGCGGCCACGCCTTTGACTTCCCGATCCAACCCCGTGCCGAAAATGGCATCGACAATCGCATCGCAATGCGCAACATCCATTTTTGCTTCTTCAGCTCTGCCCAGCAGTTGAATATCTCCGCCCAGATTGCATAAGATGTCATAATTGGTTTTGGCCGCTCCACTGTATTTCTTTGGCGAGGCGGTCAGAAAAACCCTGGCGCAACCGCCCATCGACAATATAAGGCGGGCCACGGCGAGGCCGTCACCGCCGTTGTTACCCACACCGCAGAAGATCACAAACTGTTTGCCCCGGATGCCGATTTCCCTCTGGAGCAGCGCTGCCGACGCATGGGCGGCGTTCTCCATGAGAATTTCTTCGGCAATGCCCAGCTTTTCGATCGCGGACCGATCCATCCCCCGCATTTGTTGCACAGTCGCCAGTTTCATGTTTTCTCCTCGTCTGACTCATGATTTATTGTGAAATATTCCGGGTATTAGTATAAGATAGCCAGCGATTTTTGCCAATAGCATTTTTCAAAGGAGATTTCGACGTGCTCATATCGGAAACCATTCGGAAACGCTATTCCTGCCGCTCTTTCGCAAACAGACCGATTGAAGACAGCGTTTTGCGGCAATTTTCAGAACGGGTCGATGCGCCCCACCGGGGCCCTTTCGGCAATGCGCCCCATTTCGCGCTGATTACCATGGCGTCTCTGTCCCGGGAGGAATGGAAAAAGCTGGGCACTTACGGCGTGATAAAAAATGCCGGTCAATTCCTTGTCGGCATCATAAAGGGTGGTCACCTGGCCATGCCGGATTATGGATACTGCAAAGAAAAATTAATTCTGAAGGCGACGGCGCTGGGCTTAGGAACCTGCTGGCTGGGCGGAACTTTTCAGTCCAGCAATTTTGCCAGAGCCATTCGTTTGCAAAGCGATGAACTATTGCCCACAGTAACTCCCGTCGGTTATCCGGCTGTCAAAAAAAGATTGACTGATAAATTCATACGCCTGACCGCCGGGTCCGATCACCGGAAGTCCTGGTCCGAGATTTTCTTTGACGGGAATTTTTCCACACCCTTGACGTCATCGCAGGCGGGCATTTACGCGGAGGCGCTGGAAAATATCCGTCTGGCCCCTTCCGCTTCCAATAAACAGCCCTGGCGAATTCTGAGGGACAATGAAAAATCCGTGTTTCATTTTTTCCTGAAACGATCCCTGCAATACAAATTGACCGATTTTGTCTCTTTACAGGATATCGACCTGGGGATTGCCATGTGCCATTTTGACCTGACAATCGCGGAGCTAGGCCTTCAGGGAAGATGGCGGATTGATCCTCGTGCTCCAAAAGAAAAATCACTTGATTACACGGTCAGCTGGCAGGAAGAAAGTTAAGACGTATCTCGTATCTCGTCGTTCGTATCTCGCGGATCAGGGTAAATCCATTCTCAAAACTTTTGCGCCGCGGATTTGGCCTGCTTTTAATTCTGAGAGCGCCCGGTTGGCTTCGTCAAATGCGTACTCCTCAACATCAGGGATGACGGGAATCTTTGCGGCCATTTCCAGAAAATCTTCAATGTCCCGGCGAGTCACATTTGCCACGCTTTTGATTTCTTTTTCCTGCCACAGGTGCATCGGATAGTCGAGGCGAAGCAGCTGGTCTTTGTCGACATCTTCCTTGCGGATGGCGTTGATCACCAGCCGCCCGCCGGGCGCGAGATTTTCCAGCGCCTTGACCGCCGGTTTCCAGACCGGTGTCGTGTCGATGATCGCGGAAAGCTTATCCGGACTTTTTTCGCCCGTATCACCCGCCCAGCAGGCGCCCCGTTCGAGGGCAAAGCGCCGTTCACGCTCCGAGCGCGCAAAAACACATACATCGGAATGGGGATAGCGATGACGTGACAACTGCAGAACCAGATGCGCAGACGCACCGAATCCGGTAAGCCCGAGGGGCTCGCCGTCTTTAAGCCCGGCCAGGCGAAGCGAACGCCAGCCGATGGCGCCCGCGCACAGAAGCGGCGCGGCCTGGGCATCCGAAAACACATCTGGAATGGGAAAGGCAAAATCCTCGGCCACCGTCACATACTGCGCGTAACCGCCCGGAATATCGCGGCCCGTCGCCTTGAAATCCGGGCAAAGATTTTCCCGACCGTCGCGACAGTACCTGCATTTACCGCAGGCGGACCCGATCCAGCCGATACCGATTCTCTGACCTTCGATAAACCTTGTTGCCTTCGGACCGCGCTTTTCAATCACGCCGACAATCTGATGCCCCAGAATGAAAGGAAATGAAACAGGCGGCGTCCGACCTTCAATTTCGTCAAGCTCCGTATGGCACACGCCGCAGGCGGAAACGCGCACCAAGATCTGCTTTTCAGCAGGAAGGGGCGCCGGAATGTTCACAAAAGAAAGCGGCTGCGGATGATCGCGAACATTCGTGATTTTCTCCAGAACAGCCGCTTTCATGTTTTTTATTTCAGAGCCGCGGGCATTTTCAGCGGCACATCCACCGGTTTAATGTATTTGTCCAGAAGAGCCCTGGTTCCGTTGACTTTGAGTTTATCAAACAGGAAGGCAAACTGTCTCTCCAGCTCGGTGCAAACACCATTGCGTATGTCCGCCGGCAGGTGCCACAGCTCCAGTTTGAAAGGCCCGAAGCCCTTCTTCCGGGTTTTGTAAATGAACTGCTCCTCCGTGTCTTTTTCCTTCCACTCATCCTTCATGTTCATTTTCAGATGATCGTATATCTTCGCCCGCAGATCCGCCGGAAACGTTTTGCTGTCAAAGATCATATTCTGGAAACCGGTCGCCAGATGGATTTCGGCAGTGCCGGTGGCGGGAAAACGGTCAAACGCCTCGTCCGGCAGTGTGGAGGCACCGTGCTGAACGGCACCGGACAGGCCGTATTGCGCGCGAGAGGTTTCAGACAACTTCTCCAGAACATCAAAATCAATTTTAACTTTCGCTACCGTTCCGTCGGCCAGCGGTACGCCGCCGTGCGTCGTTCCGGTCTGCACACTGATCTTGCTGATGCCCTTGAAGGCGTCGCCGCGTTTTTTCAATTCTTCCAGATAGCCGTCCATAAAAGCCTTGAGTTCTTCAACGGTGCTGTTCTTACCGCCGACTTCTCCGATCTCGCCGCCCACGGAAATCGTAACGCCCTTGGGCTCCAGATCTCGGATCATGGTGGTGAGCTCCGCCGCCAGCGAAAAGTTTGTCCGCTGCTGATCCTTCACCGTCGGCTGCGACAAATCCACCAGCGTGGAGGTGTCGATATCGATATTATAGAATCCGCTCTCAATGGCTTCCCATATTAAATTTTTAACGGTTTGCGTTTCCTTGTCCGCGTCCGCGGCGAATTTTTTGGCATTCATCTGAAAGTGATCGCCCTGGATAAAAACCGGACCGTTCCATCCGGCCTTCACGGCCGCGGCCGTAACCGCGCAGGTGTATTCCTGCGGCCTTTGTTTGGTGTAGTCGATTTCCGAACGGGCAATTTCAAACAGCACGGGGCCGACCTTGCCTTTCATGGCGGCGCGGAATACGGCCTGAGCGACATCGTAGGTAATCCCGCGGATGTTGATCGCGGGAACGGTAAAGCCGCCGATTTCCCTGCGTCCCATCGCCTCGTAGAGGGGTTGAATCGACGAAGACATGATGCCGAGCTCCGCCGCTCCCCGGCGAATCAGGAAAGCCGCCGCTTCCTTCGTTGCCGGATCAGGGCTGAACACGACGGTGTAAATCAGGTCGTCAATCAATTTTGCACGGAACCTGCCTTCATCCAGCATGCGGACATCACCACCGTCAAAGGCGAGGATCGACTCGCATCCTTTCTTTAATTGATCTTTATTTTCGTAAATCATGGCTGCTCCTTTAATCTGTAATTATGGCTGCAGAAATTGCCCCGCCATTCTGACTTCCGCCGCCGAGCCGATGTAAATCGGCGAACACTGATTCACCGAGGTGACCCCGAGCGACAAAATATCCTCTCTGCCGTTTGTGGCCAACCCGCCAGCCTGCTCCACAATAAAAGCCATGGGCTGCAATTCAAACAGCAGGCGCAATTTGCCCTGCGGCGATTTCTTCAGAGCAGGGTAGGTAAAGAGGCCGCCCCGTTTGATGATCACCTGGTTGATGTCCGGCACAAATCCGCCGCTGTAACGCAGTTTATAACCATCCCGCTCCAGCGCGTCAATGAACTTCAGGTGAGGGTCCGTCCAGTCTTTGCGGAGTCCTCCCGGCGAGAAAATCGATCCTTTTTCCTTCAGGCGGATATTTTCCTCTGACAAGACATACTCCCCCTCACGGTCCAGAACAAACTCGTGCGCGCCCTTGCCCGCCGAATAAATCATCGTGATCAACGGACCATACGTAATATAAAGTGCGGCCACCATCGAATTTCTTCCGCAATCAAAAATAGATTTCCGGTGAATGCCGATGATGGTGCCGATGGCCAGATTGGTGTCCACCAGAGAAGAACCGTCCAGCGGATCGGCGGTGACGATATATTTCTCATTTCCTTTGCCGATGGCGACGATATCTTCCAGCTCTTCCGATGCGTAATGGCTCACAAATCCCGAGTGCTGAAGCATATTTTTCAGAATATCGTCGCTGACACGGTCCAGAGCCAATTGCTCCTCGCCGTATATGTTTTTAAATCCCGCCAGTTTCCGGTTGGATTCATGGATTTTTGCGGATATATATTTGCCGACCACGGCAATCTGCCAGATCAACCGACGCAATTCGACTTCGACACCGGCCATCCACATGTGGCGCCTCAAATCGACGATGTTTTTGGTTAAATCATTTATTCCTTCGCCCATAGAGTCTCCTTAATTGCTTTTATCATTTTTGCCCGCCAGGACTTGTTCCAGAGAGTTTTTCAGATCGGCCAGCGAGTAAGGCTTGACCATGGCTCCGACAAATCCGTATTTCCAGTATTCCTCAATCACCGGATCTTTCATATAGCCGCTGGATATCAAGGCCCTGACTTCCGGATGGATTGCTTTCCATCGCCGGATAGCGATTTCTCCTCCCTCATCCCCGCGCATGGTTAAATCCATAATGATCAGGGAAAAAGGATTCCCGGATTCTTTCGCCCGCTGATAATGATCCATGGCCTCGCCATGACTTTTAGCCGTTACAACATGATACCCCAGGTGCCTGAGCATGCTTCCCGTAACATCCAGCAGGACCTGCTCATCATCAATCAAAAGGACATTCGCCTGGGGAGACGCAGGCATCTTGACAGCCTCCGCAGGTTTCTGTTCTTCATTTTCATCACTCGACGCCGGCATGTACACGGTAAAAACCGATCCCGTCCCGGGGGTGGACTCCACGGCAATCATGCCCTCGTGACTCTTCACAATCGAATAGCAGATGGCCAGTCCCAGTCCCATCCCTTTGACGCTGTTCATTTGTTTGGTTGTAAAGTAAGGGTCAAAAATCCGTCTCAGATGCTCCTGCGACATCCCCACGCCATGATCCCGGACATACCACTTGACATATCTCCCGGCCTTGAGGGGTTGTATATGATCAGCGGCTAAATGAACGTTTTGAGCTCCAATCTCAACGGTTCCTCCCCGAGGCATCGCTTCACAGGCGTTGCTCACGAGAGAATGAACGACCTGGTGCATTTGCGTCTCGTCAATTTGGGCCGACCACAAATCGTCAGGAAGCATAAACCGGCATTCAATATTTTTCCCGCTTAATGCAAAATCGGCCGCGTCACGAATAACGTTGGCGATGGAGGCTGTTTTCCGCTGCGGGGAACCTCCCTGGGAATAGGTCAGCAGCTTACGTGTCAGCGCTTTTGCTTTCATGCATTGTTCTTCAGCGCTCACCAGCCGCGCGTAAACCGAGCTGTGCGGAATGGCCTCCATTTTAGCCAGCGCCAAAGAACCAAAGACAGCCGTCATAATATTGTTAAAATCATGAGCGATCCCTCCGGCCAGAAGACCGATCGATTCCAGCTTCTGCGCTTTGGCCAGTTCCGCTTCCATGAATCTGCGCACGGTAATATCGCGTCCGATACATTCAAAACATGTTATATGACTCTCATCGTTCCTGACGGCAATGACCGTGAATTCCATAATCACCGTCTGACCCGCGCTGGCAGTACAAGTTATAATGACATTTTTTAAAACATTCCTGGCGCCGCTGTTCTTTTGAATTTCGGTCCTCCAGGTTTCCAGGTGGTTGTTATTGATTACCTTCATTTGGATACCGGCGTCAGAGTGGTACTCCTCAAGTGAGTAACCTAAAATTTTCTCTGCTGCTTCATTGATATAAGTAATCCGGCCATCTGGAATCTGTATACGAAAAATCGCCTCATCGGCATACTGCGCCAGGCGTTCATAAACTGTTTTCATTTCCTGATTTTCGGTTTTGACGCGGTCGAGCTCCGTACAATCGCGGATAATCACGGCAATGCCCGCCATATTTCCCTGTTTATCGTGATGCACCGAGGCATTAACGATGAATACCCCCTTCGCGCCTTCGGATGACGCCAGGCGGCAGACCTTGTCCACCAGCGGCTGCTTTGTCTGAAAAACGCTCTGAAAGACAGAATCACTAAAACCCGCTACCGCATCGTCACATTGAAAGTTCCAGCGCGGATCGCTGAAATGACTGCCGAGGATTTCCGGGCTTTTGTGTCCTACAATCTGTTCCAACGCTTTGTTGACATAAATAATCCGGCCGTGTTTGCCGATCATCATCAAGCCGTCGGAAACCATGTATAATAAATGACCCAAATACTCATTCGACTCTTTCAGATCATTCATATCCAGATGCAACTGTTTGATTTCAGACTGTAAATTGCTTGTCGTTGATTTTACTTCCATGGCTCTCTTATCTTCCGGGTGCTGATGACTTTAAAAACCAGGCATCATGATTACTCTTTGACGATTTAAAATGTATCGCAAATTATTAATCAAATATCGGTGACCTTTACAAGTAAATATTTGCATAAAATCAGCTTTATTGGAAGTGTAATCTCTTTTTAAAATACCGTTTTGAGGGGCTATTGCCCTGGAATCAGCAGATGATCGATCAACAGTGCCGCTGCACAAACGGGAAGATGAAGAATTTATGCGCATAACATGCTCTTTTTGAGACGCTCCTGATCCTATGGCGGGGCATCGCCGCTGATGGCGGCATCGCTCGGCGCGCCCGCATCAAACGCATTTCCACAATCTGCGGAGGATCAACACTCGTCGGGTTTAAGCGGAGTCTAAAACCAGGCCATTTCCGTCTCCGAACAAACTCCGGCTTGTTTTTCCATAGCATCACAATTGTTAACATTGAATTTTATGTTTATTCCATTGACAGACAATTTGGTTTTTTCTATACTTCAGTGCACAGGGAGAGATCATCGACACGTTGCATGGAAAGTTGTTGATAAAATTGTTTTCAATCGCTTTCAGGGCAGATCGCAGAAGCTGATTTTGTTCCATCCGTTTTGTTTGATTGGCACAACAATATATTCGGGCTTTTTTATTGAACTTTTTCGGATATTGAAGCAGGGGATACTAAACAAAAAGAGGAGGAGGAAAAAATGAAGCACTGGAAAGGTATTTTCGTTTTATCGGCTGTGTATTTGATGATGTCCTGGGCGTTGACTGCCAATGCACAGGATATTCTCGTCGGCTTTTCGGGGCCCTTGAGCGGACCGGCCGCTGAGTATGGGCAGGACTGTTTCAACGGACTGGATATGGCGGTAAAAGAAATTAATGCCGCCGGCGGCATTACCGTCAAAGGCAAAAAACATCTCTTTAAACTGGAAAGGCTGGATGACCGGAGCGACCCAACTTCGGCCGTCAACAACGCCCGCCGCCTGCAAAACAGCAATGTGGTCGCCATCTGGAATCCCGTGTTCTCCACCATTGGCGCCATGGCAAAAATTAACGAAGAAAAGGACCACGAGTTTCTGCTCATGGCCTATACCAGTTCGCCCAAAGTTATTCAAATGGGCAATAAGCTCCTGATCGGCGCAACCGCTCCACCCTTTAACGTCTATCTGCAGGTGTTTGTTGAACTGGCTCAGAAGGAAGGCTGGAAAAAAATTGCCATGGTTGTAACCCTGGGAGCTTATGGAGAAGAATGGCGCAAAGCTTTTGCCGATTACTGGCAAAAAACAGGCGGTACCATCACGGCGGACAAACCGGCCAACTATTACACGGAGACGGATTTTTCGGCTCCGCTGACGGCGGCGCTGGCCACCAAACCGGATGCCCTGCTGATCGGCGGCCCATCCTCCACAACCGCGCTGGTCATTGAGCAGGCGCGCAGCATGGGATTTACCGGCGGTTTCATCACCATTGACCAGGCCAAACTGGATTACATGGCCAATCTGCTGAAAGGCTATAAGCTGATGAACAACACGATCGGTGTCGCCACGCCGATGAGCGTTCCGGTGCCCGCCTCCGCCGGATTCGAAAAACGTTACAAAGCCGCCTACAAAACAATGGTCACGTCGGAAGCCTTCAGGCATTACGGCTCGATGGTCGCCCTGTCCAAAGCCATCGAAAAAGCGGACACGGCCAGTGACGTTCGGGCTATCCGCGCGGCTTTTCCGAAAGCGCTGCCGATTGTCGGCGACCGCCTTCCCACGGAAATTTTCGGTATCAATGATAATGGACGGCTTCGAATCAACGGTTCGATCCAGACAATTAAAAACAATCAATTGACGCCTCCCGTTCAGTACTTCTGGTGGATCAAGAGCGATAAAGAATGGGAAGACATCAAGAAAGTCACGAAAAGCAAAGCCAACATGATCCGCTTCGAATCCAAAATGGGCGAAATCCAGTAGGATCAATCCGGCAACATAAAATGTCCCGGCGGCCTCCAAAGGATCACGGCCGCCGGGACATTCCTTTCTGCATGATCCTTTAAAACTAACCCTGTACCGGCGGCAACCCGCGTTGTCTTTTGTCTGTCTTATAACAACTGCCGGAAAACTGCTTGGCGAATTTTTT
Source organism: uncultured Smithella sp. (assembly GCA_964509625.1). Lineage (GTDB taxonomy): Bacteria > Desulfobacterota > Syntrophia > Syntrophales > Smithellaceae > UBA8904. The sequence goes on from CAZDYR010000022.1 coordinate 11,508, forward strand.
CATTTCAGCGGCAATTTCGGTAATTTCCCCGTAATGGCTAAAAGCGCGGTTGCGCGTTTCGGTAATCCCGATGGAAAGGCCCATAACCGGAAACTGCGAGGACAGACCCTTGCGGTCGAAGGATTTAATAAAACCCTGTTTCAAATCAGCGGGGTCATACAATCCGGTAATCAGGCTGTCAAACGCCTTGATGATTTCCGCGGCCGCCTCTTCCACCAGCGCCGTGTCAATGATGAAAACGAAATCATCGCCGCCGATATGACCGACAAAACTGCCCTGCGGCTGTTTGCTTTTAATCACCCCCAGAATAATGCGGCCGGTCATTTTGATGACCTCATCGCCGCGGCTGAAACCGTAACGGTCATTGAAGGGTTTGAAAAAATCAAGATCGGCATAACCGAAGGCGAATTCTTTTTTATTGTCGATCCGCTCCTGAATTTCTTTGTTGATGGAAATATTGCCGGGCAGGCGCGTCAGGGGATTGATCTCCACAATGCGCTCCGAGCGAAGAATAGACAGATTCACACGCGCCGCGAAATCCGCCTCCAGGTCTTGCCTGCGAATGTAGTCTTCCGCCAGCAGGTTCCCCCAATCATCAATCGCAAATTTATCCGGCACGATCGCCAACACGGGCAATTGGTGGAACATTGGATCGGTCTTCAGATCATTAAGCACCTGAATTCCGGACGGATCGGTTTTGTCAATGTTCATGACGATCAGGTTGGGAATGGCGTTGTAGATATAGTCAAGCGCGGAAGGCATATTATTGAAGGCAACGATCTGGTATGTCCCCCCCAGACTGCGTTCAACAACGTTATTGAGAACCACATCCTTACAGATAACAACAACCGTTTTCATACTCTTTTATGAAATATCTTCGGCCGCTTCCATATTATCTTCCATTTCCCGAAGAACGTCCTTCATGTCCTGTTCGGATAGTTGCAGCAGTTCATAGGCGACGGGATTGACTTCCGGCACAAAATTTTCTCCGGCAAAGCCAAAGCCGCGGGCGCGCACCAACAGATCTGCCATATGGACGATGGCCGTTTCCATCGAAGCATTTTTTGCCAGCGTCGGCCGGTGATGAAACTGAATCACCTCAATCAAATTGGTGGGGAAACGCCACTTTTCAGCGAGCCAGCCCCCGACATCGGCATGCGTCGCGTTAAATTGATTTTTCTCCGCATCATAAATGGCAATTTTTTTCTCCTGGGCCTCTTTCATGGCGTTTTCATATTCCTGGGCGAATTCCAGTGTCAAAATAACCTTGCCGATATCATGCAAAAGACCCGCAACGGAGACTTCTTCAGGTTCTTTCAGGTTTTTCTTCTGAGCGATCACACGGGAAGCAATCGCGCAGGCCAGAGAATGTTCATACAAGCCACTCATCGTTTTCTGCATCAGTTCAAAGACAGACACGCCCAAGAGCAGTCCTTTGATCACGTTGAGGCCCAAGAGCATCGTCGCATGGGAAACGGAAGCAATTCTACCCGGGAATCCATAAATCGCGGAATTCACCATTTTGAGCACCTTGGTGGTCAATGCCGGATCGTTGGAGATAAACGCGCTGATTTCCACAATGGTGATCCTGGGCTTTTCAATGACGGTGGACAGGCGTTTCAGCACACTGGGCACGGTAGGCAGTGTGTTGATGCTTTCAACTTTGTGTCGCAATACTTTCGGATCCATTTACTTATAGAGTCCTTCAATATGTTCTTTGACAATTTTTTTGATCACATTCATAAGCGGTTTGTCGGCAACCAGGGCAAAGCGGGCATTCAGGTTTGCCATCGCTTCCTCTTCCGGTATTGTCTGGAGAGGAGGACCCTCTATAAAGATGCTGGCGATCTCCATATCCTGAATTCTGTCAATCCATTTCTCATTCAGCTCCGTCCCTTCTCCCAGCATGACCATTCCGTTGGGGGTCATAATAGGCTTTGCCAGAATCATGCCGGGCTGAAGTTTGGCCACAGGAATTTTCGGCATCAATGAGCTCCTTGTGTGTATCTGTTATGACAATGAATCTCATGGGGAAACAGCCTTTACTCGCGGAACATCCTAAGTAAAAGCCGGCTTACCCAGTTCTTTTTCAATCTGATCGGAATCTGCGGCGTTATACTGCAGGATCTTTTTCAAGTGATAGAAACTATCTTCATCCATCTCCAGAAAAGAGGCTATCGTTTCCTGATGACTGCTGCGGAGAATCTTCGCTTCAATGTTTAAACGCACTTCTTTGTTCAAAAGCAGGTTAAGGCTACACCTTGTCCCCGCGGCAAATGTATGGGGGCTCACGAAGCTGACGCCGGTCATGCTGATGTTGTTGGTTTG
>CAZDYR010000023.1:0-7282 GCA_964509625.1 uncultured Smithella sp.
CGTTCTATCCATGATCCAGTGGCACATCATTTCGTACAGAACAACATATCGGTCACTTTTTTAATTGCTTCTTAGATTTGCCCCCGAGTCACGGCCTACGGCAGCCTTGTCCAAAATAACATGACGCTGCTGGTCGGTGAAAAAGGCAAGAGCGCCAAGATGTATGACGCCGACCACTGGCTTCTGCCTCTGTCGAAACGCGTTTATATTATTGTCAATCAAAAGATGAACGTCATCTACGGCAAAGACATGGGCTTTAATCTGCTGCCGGACCGGACCAAAACGCTTCTGGGTGAAATCGACCGTCCTGGGAAAAAATTTTCGGCAGCGGCTGGAGGATGAATAAAAAACGGCGGGACCTTCGGGCTCCGCCGGCCAAAGGCAATTCTTACGGGCGCCGCGCTTTGCTTAACCGCTCTTTCCAGCCCGCGTACCGGGCCATGCAGGAAAGAGACCGGACGGCTTTGACCGTTGTCAGATAAAACGGGATGCCGCACTTTTCAGCCAGTTCGCCGAATTCCAGAACCAGCTGCTTTGAAGGGCCATAGCACCATGCCGCAATCGGCTTTTCTCTGCACGATCCGATATGGCTCAGCAGTTCTTCATAATAGTCCGGTTTCAATCCCTGTGAAATATAGCCGTTCAAATAGATGCAATCCACATGGTCGTCTTCTCTGAGAATATCGAAGCATTTTTTGTACAGATCGAATATCTGAGCACCCGCCGTGGCGGAAGCCGGTCCCACGTCAACGGGATGATTGCCCAGCGTGTCGCTCAGCGCGGCAAGTTTTCGTCTGCTTTCCGGGGAAAGCTCCGCCAGCTTAAGGCCGTTGGCCTCGGCGGTGTCAATGCTCTGGATGCCGATGGCTCCGGAAAAGGTCAGAACGCCCAGACGGTTTCCCGCGGGCAGGGGATAACGGAGAAACGGTGTGGCGCAATCGCGGAGGTCTTCGTATTCCAAAACCCGCAAAGCGCCGCCCTGACGAAGGGCCGCGTCATACAGTGCGGCGTTGCCGGCCATCGAGCCGGTGTGGGACGCCATAGCCGCGGCGGCGCCCGGCGATCCGCCCGGCATCAGGCATAGGACAGGTTTTTTCAAAGACACCTTCTTGAGGACATCCAAAAACACCCTGGCGCGCCGGGAATGTTCCATGTAGAGAGAAATTACACCGGTGCTTTCATCGTCGCCCAGATATGCCAGGCAATCCGTTTCATCAATATCGCACATATTCCCCAGATCGATGACTTTGTTGACGCCCGGCTGGTATTCGTGCCACGCCATCGCCTGCGGGCTGTACATGCCGGTCTGGGTGATGATGGAGAGCCTTCCCTGTTTGCTGTATTCATAGCCACGGTCATAGGGAACGGTGGAGAACCATTTTTCGGAATTGAAGACGCCGACGGTGTTCGGTCCCATGACGCGAATCCCGAAAGACCGGGCGATGTCGAGCAGTTCTTTCTCCCGGATTTTGCCTTCCGGCCCCGCTTCGCCGAACCCGTCGGACACGATCAGAGCGGCCTTCACCCCTTTGTCACCGCACTGGCGCAGGATGCCCGGAACATGTTTATACGAGGTGACGATAACGGCGAGCTCGGGAACCGCGTCCACTTCCCGGACGTCTTTATACACCCTGATCCCGTAAACGCTCCCGGCCGTCGGATGAACCGGGTAGATTTGCCCCGTGTAGTTCCACTTGAGCAGATCGCCGATGATGACGCCGGCGCCGAAAAACCAGTTTTCCTGCATACTGCCGAAAAGGGCGATGCTGCGTGGGTTGCAAAATGAATCCAGTGTGTGCTTGTTTTTTGTCATTACGTTTTATCCTCGCCGGTATTATGCAATTATGTATGGCTCTCTACTTGAAGGGATCATTTTATTCCTTATGTCGTAAAGGGTATCAGCGTGAAAAGCGCCATCGCTGTCAGTGCGGTTTCCGGCCGTCTTTTTTCGCGTTCATCATTTCCTGCATCAGCTCGTCGACGGTCACTTCCCGGTAGCCATAGTCCTGAAGCAGGGCGGTGTCATACAATTCTTCCAGTTTGCGCAGTTGTTCCTTGGCGGCTTTATTCTGCTGGAAGTCTTTGTCCATGAGCTCGGTCACGGCCTCCCCGGTTTTCTTAAGATCGTTCAGATCGATCCGGAGCGACGTGTGCGCAAGCACCTTTTCCAGGAGGTCGTAGACGATTTTCTCATTGAAGGTCTGAATATACGGGGGGATCCTGGCGACGATGCTGGCCGCCTCGATCTTCTCTCTGCCCGCGTAATTCACCAGCAGCGTGGAAAAACTGCAAGGTCCCGTGTAATTCAAAAGCGGGAACGATTGAAATTCCAGTTTCATTTCCGGACGGCTCAGCACGGCGTAAACGCCTGTCGGCCGGGTGTGGGGCACCTGGTCAAAAACGCCGCCCAGCGTGTAGATCCGCCGGGCCTGATAGCGTTGGGCAATGCTCATAATCGCCTGCGTGAACTCCGGCCAAGCCAGGTTGGGTTCGTAGCCCGAAAAAAGAATCAGATCGTTCGGTCCGTCGCTCTTCCAGTAAAAAAATTCGTTGGCTGGTTCATCCAGAGACTTGACCACTCCCCCTTCGACAACCGCTTGGGGCCGCATGACCTGAGCCGGATCGTAGCCCGGAACCTGCCAGATATAAAATTTCCGGGAGTCTATGGTGGCAAACTTTAAGGCATTGAGCTTGCGGCGTAAAAAGTCGACGCTTCCGGTGCTGACCTCGCCTGCATTGAGCCAGCCGCGGTAGCCGATCAGAATATAAGGACGCACCAGATCCGGTGTTTCGTGAAAAATGAGATTGTCGTTCATGAAGTCTCCTGTCTTGGTTGTGGCGTTACCAGCCGCCGGTTAAATCTTGATTTTGGGTCCAGTCTCCCAACTCCCGGCTATCGGCAAAGCTGCACCCAAAGGGTACAAGGCGATTATGGTTTTTCAGCCTTTTTCAGTCAAGTCTTTTGTTGTTGTGGGTAAAATGATGAAAGGAATTGTGAGTTTGGCCGGACGCGGCTTTTCCTGTTGCACCGGCCCCGCATGCGGGGAAAACATCCGGGTGGTGTAAGGTGTAATCGGAATGAAAGATTTGAAAAGCTGATGTTGATATCCTTAAGTACGCTTCCTGTGGTACCCAAACATTTCAATATTCAGATTGACTTTGCAAATTAATCCTAGTATTTTCCAATCTATAGACAAGCAAATGATGAGGCGGAGCATGAATACAAAACAAGATATTTTACGCTGTCTTCTTAAAAATAAAGATAGCCTTTCCGCGCTGGGCGTTGTCAGTCTGGGTCTCTTTGGTTCGTTTGTGCGTGGCGAACAAACCCAGGCGAGCGACGTGGATATCCTTGTCGAATTTGCTCCCGACAAACACACATTCGATAATTTCATGGACGTATCGTTCTTGCTGGAAGATCTGCTGGGACGCAAGGTAGATATCGTTACGCCTGAAGCCTTGAGTCCTCATATTGGACCTTACATTCTGAAAGAGGTTGAACGTGTCGCCATCGCCGCGTGAATATCTGAAACATATTCTGGATGAAATTGATTACATCCTTTCTCAGACGACAAAGACGGATTATCAATCTTTTCTTAAAAACGAAACATTGCAAAGAGCCTTTGTCCGAAGCTTGGAAATCATCGGTGAGGCGGCTAAGAAACTGCCGGATTCCGTCCGTGCAGATTATCCAGATATCGAATGGCGCAAAATTACGGGAATGCGTGACCGATTGATTCACGATTACTTCGGAGTCGACTACACAATTGTCTGGGATGTGGCGATAAACAAACTGCCGGAGCTTCGTTTGAGAATAAAGGTTATGATGGAGTAAAATTAAAAAAGGCGATGGTTAAATTGATATCTTGAAGTACATTGTTTTTTACAAACTTACTTTTTTACCAACGTCCCTCTTTCCTCTCCGCCGCGCTCAACTTGCGCAACGCACGGCAGAGAAGGTTTGCGTGTCGTTCTCTGCCGTGTGTTACGTCTAATTAATCAGAGATTATTCAATTTCCTCGATGCCCAGCGGATATTTGGACAATACCTCGCAGCCGTCTTTGGTGATCACAATATCATTTTCATAACGGAAGCCTATACCCTCTTCCGGCGCGGCATACTGCATCGCGCAGACGACCATTTCATTTTCCGAATAGACATGGTCCTGATCCGTCCAGTAGGGCAGGTCGGGATTGACCACCGAACCGATGCGCCATTCGTCGCCGAAAAGCCCGATGCCGTGTTCGCAGGCAGGCTGAATGAAATCGCCGCATCCGCGCGATTCGGCGAAGTCCATCATTAGCGCGGCAAGCGTTCCGGGCGTGGTTCCGGCTTTGTAGTTGTCGATGACCTTCTGCACAATCGCGACAAAGTTGTCCGCATGCCAGCGCTGGCGTTTGGTGGCCGGTGCGATCAGGTAATTGTGAGAGTGATCGCCGAGCGCCAGTTTGAACATGGCGTGATAATCGAGCATCAGCGGCTCGCCGGCTTTGATCTCTTTGGTGGTGGGCGGCGTGCAGGCGCCCAATCCCGTGCGATAGCCGCTGGAGATTTCATTTAAGCCCGCGAAATTCCATTCCGATACGCTGCCGGCTTTGCGCATGGCCAGCGCGGCGATACCGGCGATGACGGTTTCCGTCATGCCTTTGTAGCCGCCGTTTGAAAGTGCCGCGCGGGCGGCCTTGTGTCCTTCATCGACGATGAGCGAGGCGGTGCGGAAGCGCTCGATCGTGCCTTTGTCCTTGATGAGCGAGAGCGCATCGATGATGTCATGCGAGTTGATCCACTCGAAGCCGGGAAGCGCGTCTTTGAAATGGGTATACTCCCAATGCGTCAAATTGCCTTCGGCCGTGTAGGTGGAGACGCCGTCTTCAAAACCGATGCGGCCGCGGGTAATGCCGAGTTCGTCCTTGATGAAGTCGGTGATCGCGGAAACCTGATCCATGCCGCCCATCGGACCGTAAGCGCGAACACGGTCGGAATCGAGCCAGGTTTCATCGCCCACGCGCAGGGCGTCGACGACAAACGTGAAGTATGTCGGCTGGCCTTCAGGCGGAATGATCAGATAGCTTCGCCACGGACAGAAGGTGTCGAGCACAAAGCTCATGGTCCGGATGCGCGATCCTAAATAGACATCGATGCCGCGTTTGTGCATTTCTTTCTGGATGTCCCGGACACGGCCGGGATTGTCGATATAATACTTGTCTTTCGGGTCTAAGATTCTGGTCATGGGGCGCCTCCTTATTAATACTGAGCCGGTATTTTGGCCAGAACCTTGTTGAGACGGTCCGATACGGAGGCCAGTTTGAGCGCCCGGGCCAGATTGCCTTTGAGTTTCAACTTTCCGGTCATGAGCGCTTTCTGCGCGCCCAGTTCCGCCCGGGATATTTTAGCAAATGTTTCGTAATCGCCGATGATGCGGAATTCCGCCTGGGGCGGTTCGCCCGCGCCTGTTTCCACGCGGGTGACCTTCCCGTCTTTGCATTCGACAAAAAGAAACTTTTCCTCCCCGCCGGGACAGTTTTTGTAAATGTTGGACATGGACGTGGTGACGTTGTTCATTTTTTCCGGGGTGAGTTCGGCCTGAAGCCTTTTTAGCGCTTCGTCGCGCCAGGCGGGGCTTAAGTATGCGATCAATTCTGACATAGTTGTTCCTCCTGTAGTGCCTTATTTACCGGACGGCCTGATCAAGCCGCCTGAATATCGATTCCTGCGCAGCCCCCCCCTCGAATAACGCCGCGTCATCGCTTCCAATCGTCACTATAGATCAAAATAATCTCCTGTCAATAAGGGAGAATGTGAATCGTGAATGGTGGATGAAAGTGTGGGCTATTCAGCAGGCTATTCGGGTTCAAATCTTTACGGCCTGTTGCCCAAATGCCCTTTTCGTTAGCCTGAAAGCGTTTTGAATAAATCTAAGGCTTGCGAAAGGTAATGACAAAACTCGCCTTCGACTTAAACAGCTGTCATTACTGATCTTTCGCTTCGCATTGATTCATGCAGCAAAACGCTTTCAATGACCTCTCAAAGGATATGGTTTGGGCAACAGTCCATTTAGTCTTTACTTTTCTGGCTGGAGATCAAGGCATATAAGTGGGCAATAAGTTAATGGTGTATAGTGGATGATAAACAATGGGCGATGGGTGATGGGTGATCAATGTTGATGAGGCAAGGGCTGGTTGCCTCGATTTGACTGAGAGATTCCCCCTTTCTTTTCTTTCGTAAAACGATTAGAATTGGCGCTCGTAATGTATCTTCTGATCTGTATCAGTAAATGTTCCAGTATCACCTGATGATTTGCAAGACAGCGGCAGCGTTTTACGTCCTGTTTTTGCATAACCGCTCCCGGCTCCTTCCACAGGGGGGCCCTTGAACAGCCCCAACGGTTTTTAAGAAAGAGAGGGAATTAGCGATGATACGGCAACTTCGAATTCCTGCGATCCTGCTGGTCTTTTTGTGGAGCGTGCTGATCCTGGGTTGCTCGACCTCGCCGGTCCGTCCGGACGCGGCGCAAACCCTGACACCGGAAGAAAAGAAGATTCTCGTTCAATGGGCGCTCGAAGAACTGCATCGGGCCAGCCAGCCGTTTTGCTGGCGGAGATCCTACGGCCGCGGCGTGGGCGTGCCGATCAGTGCCTGTCCGGAAGGGCAGGAAAAAGACGCGGGGCTTTGCTATCGCACCTGCGAAGATATCGGAAAAGATGGCTGGAAGGGCGTTGGCCCGGTGTGCTGGCAGAGATGTCCGGAGGGATTCCGCGATGACGGCGCCTACTGCTTCAAGCCCAAAGCTTACGGTCGCGGCGTAGGGTTTCCCTGGAAAGTCGGGGACAAGGCGTTTAGTCTGACGGCGGCCAAAAAACGCTGTGAAAAAAAGCACGGAGAAGGGCAGTGCGAGAAGTCGGGGGCGATCTACTACCCCAAATGCGATCCCGGATTTCGAGCCATTGGCTGCTGTGTTTGCAGTCCCAGGTGTCCGTCCGGCATGACGGATATCGGCATATCCTGCCAGAAGCAGTCCAAAGGGCGAGGCGTAGGAAAACCGATGACATGCAAAAAAGGCCAGGCTTATGATGCCGGTCTCTGCTACACGCCCTGTAAGGATCAATATCACGGTGTCGGCCCGGTGTGCTGGCAGGATTGCCCCAGCACCCAGCCTGTCGACTGCGGCGCAGGCTGCGCGACGAGTAAGAAGCATTGCGCGCAGAAAACAACCGCGCAGGTTCTGGCCCCCCTTGAAGTCGCGGCGAATGTGGCGATGGCCGTCACGACAGGCGGCGCCGGC
>CAZDYR010000023.1:7292-13333 GCA_964509625.1 uncultured Smithella sp.
TCTCCGCGGCGAAAGCGTCGGCAAAAACCGCGGTCAAAACCGGGGAAAAAGCGGCGGCCCGGGCGGCGGTTAAAAATTCCGTCAAGGTGGCGGCCCGTGAAATGGTTCCCGGCATTCGCGCGAAGCTCAACAAGAAATTACTGCGGCAATACTCGGAGGATATCACCAGGGAGGTTTGTGATAACGCGGCGGAGTATCTGGCCCTGGCCGCGGTTGCCGACGATTTCGACACAAGGGATTTTCTGATGGCCCTGGATCCGACGGGCATCGCCGATGTGACAAAGGCTTATGACCAGCCCAAATGCAGTTTTGATGAGCCCCCACCGGTCTTCGGCCGCTGACACTGACGGACATGAAGGAGGATGCATGAAATACGTGAAAACGGTTTTGCTTGGATTGATCATGTTGAGTTTGATGTTTTCCGCAAAGGTCAATGCTTTTGAATCGGGACTTTGGCCGGGCGAGGGACGGCCGGTCTTCATTGCCAGGGCGGACTTGCCGCTGCAGGAATCTCCGGTTAAAAATTCGCGAGAAATTCCGAATCTCAAAATTCTGAAAGGTCAGAAGATTGATTTTAAAGAAACGCGGTACCGCACGGTAAAATCAGGGGCCATCATCGTCAAGGCGCCTGTATCGCTATCCGTCACCTCGTACGGCAAAGGCGATTATCTATCGTCGGATGCCTATTATCATCAAGGCCTGAAAAAAAACATTCATCTGAAATCCGGCGATTCCCTGGAGTACCTTCAATATCGGGCGGAAGGCGAATGTCTTATCAGGATGAACGGCGAGGTGTTGGCGATTCCGCCGCATGAAAACATCCGGATTGCTTCCGAGCCGCTGACCGAATGGTGGGTCCTGGCCGTCGATAAGCAGAAAAAACCACTCGGGTGGGTTTTGATCGACGACCAGACGGTTAAATTTGTGAAACGTCAATTCTAACGCCGCGAATGGCCGGAGGTGCGCTTAAAGGGCGTTTTGTTCCGGCGCATTCGAATTTTGAAATGGAGGCCTTATATGAAACCGATGCTCATCGCGGCTGTGTTTGTCTTGTTTGCGGCAGCGGCCCAGGCCGATTCCTTTGATAAGCTGGTCGGATACGACTGTGATCCGGATCATGACGCGGTTATTCTCAGCTATACCGGCGCATACAATGAAACCGGCAGGGAAATGAAAGTGAAAAAGGGGCCAAGACGATGGGACCCCTGGACGCTTGTCGTCAAGGATACGAAAAACAAGCACTACATCCAGTCATACAAAACCGTCAGCGGCCAGTGCCGTCTCAGCGACGGCCTTTACCGCATCACGATCGGCCCGTTGCCCGGAAACGCCAATCTCCAGGGCAAATGCGGCGGATTTATGTCCGCCTGGGCTATGGTCAAACGGGGGGATGATACTGTATTGCCTCGCCATGAGTTTGAAATCGGCGACTGCCACATGACAGGACCGGTCACGACGAAGATTACGATAAAAGCGGGCGGCGGGCCGGCTGTTGTTGAAAAAGTACCCTGGGAAAATTTCTATCGGTCCAGGGATGCGCAGAACTGAAATCACAGAACCGGCAGACTCGCTTCAGGTCTTGAAATGTCAGTTTCCATTCTCCAATGACCACTCTTGATATCTTACGGAGCATTCGAAGGACGCAACACCCCGTTCACATGATTGAACGGCATAGTCATTATGAGTTTCCCGTGCCGGGAAAATCAGGAATCGCTGCGGGAAAGGAAACCGAATTACGACGATATGGCCTTGACATGTAAAAACGCGTTTTCTATACTACCGCCGACAAAAAGAGAGCTTTTATGATGGATGATGCAAAAAGGAAAGCTGATTATATGTTTTTTCGCGCTTAGAAACCTTCAGTGAACCTGGAATAAAACCTCACCCTGTTTGTTGACTAAATAATTCATGCAAGGATACTTTGATGCAGAATCTCTTTTTCTCGATTGTGGCGATGGACAGCGACGGCATCCCTTACAATATTCCGAACGCGCAATATCAAAAATGGAAAATCAATGCCCTTGGTTTTCGGGGGAAAGAAATCAATCTGGAGAAAAAGGAAGGGCAAATCCGGATCGTGTGCTTCGGGGCGTCAGAAACCCTCGGATTTTACGAGAGCGAAGGCATGGAATGGCCGTCCCAATTGGGAGAGATGATGAAGGATCAATATCCTTGGGTGGAAATTATTAACGTATCCGTCATGGGCTTGCGTCAAAGACAGAGAAAAGTATACATTGAAAAATATGTTTTGCCGTTAAAGCCGGATATCCTGGTGATGAATCAGCATCTTTTTCTGGCCCACATTAAAGATTTCATCAGAGGGATAGAAATCCCTTTTGTGCCGCGTCCGGTAAACGCTGAAATTAAAAAATATTCAGCCGGTCACCTGCTTGCGAACCGGCTCCTATCAGACTTCAGAAACAAAGTTTTATACAAATTTCTCCCGGAGCGGTTATTATCAGACTATCGCACGCGGAAACAGAGCAAAGCGATCAGGGCTCTGGAAAAAAAGCATCTTCGCGGCCAAAAACCTCTTGATCAAGTTCCCGAAAAATTTATTTTGAATTACGAACAGGACTTAAGTTCTTTTATCGGTTTTCTTAAAGAAAAAGATATCGTGCCGGTCATGGTGACGTATCCTTCTTTAATAACATCTTCCAATAAAGAATCTTATAAAGAGATACTGACCAACGCCCGGATGACCTTTATTATGGAAGTTTCGGAAAATGCCGTTGTGGATGCCATGCTGGAATTAAGAAATTTAATCAAAAGAACCGCGGAAAGGGAAAATGTTGTTTGCGTGGACATGTACAATTTAATTCCCCAAACGCTGGAATATTATGTTGATGATTTCCATTATACCGACAAAGGCGCCGAAGTCTACGCGCGCCATATTTGTGAAACATTAATTCATTCCGGGCTAGTGGATGGAACGGACAATAAGCGGCAGGAAAAAAACCGCCCGATGCTCCAGGATTCGGTCGGGGTGCTTTAATCCCGCTTAAGCCAGACGTGTGTTAATTCTCCGCAGCTTGCTGCGAGGTGGCTGATTTACAATGGCCAAATGTCGGGATTAAATATATGCCTTCCCCCCCCCGCATCCAAGCGCGGAACCCTGGTGCCATTCGGCTTTCACGCTTTTCAACGGAGGTGTCGTCTTTGGAAAACGCTTTTTATTTTTTCAAAAATATTTTCCGGGAAGCGGACCGCTTCCCCGCCGGGAGAAGCGCTTCAGCCGCCTCCCAGAGGTCCGTCAAGCGAATCAAGGCAGGCATCGCCTTTACGGTAGAGGAAGGGGGTTTTGCCTTCTTCGGTTTGAGTTTTCTTTTTTGATTGTTTTCTCATTATCCGCCTAAATCTATTCAAGAAAATGCTTGTTTCTCCTGTCAATCCATAATAAACGAAAGACCTTAATATTTCAAGGGGAACTAAGTGGATATCATCCAGGCGATAATTCTATCTATTGTCGAAGGTTTAACGGAGTTCTTGCCAATCTCCTCCACCGGCCATATGATCCTGGCCTCTTACATTATGAAGATTCACGACCACGCGTTTGTGAAAACCTTTCAGATCGCCATCCAGATCGGGGCGATCCTGGCGATTGTGATGCTCTACTACAAGCGCTTCATTCAGGGGATCACCATTTACATTAAACTATTTATCGCTTTTATACCCACCGCGATTATTGGCTTTCTGGCCTATAAAACCATCAAGACGTATCTGTTCAACCCGCTGGGCGTATCGCTGGCGCTGATTGTCGGCGGTGTGATCCTGATTGCCATCGACAAGTGGGTGGTGGCCAGGGAGAGCCGCTATGTCGAACTTGAAGACATCTCATACAAAAACGCCTTTTTCATTGGACTGGCGCAGTGCGTGTCCATGATCCCCGGTGTGTCGCGCGCCGCGGCAACCATCATCGGCGGGGTCGGAAACGGGCTCAATAAGAAGCAGGCCACCGAGTTTTCTTTTCTGCTGGCCGTTCCCACCATGTGCGCGGCCACAGGCTACGATCTTGTCAAAACCGATGCCGTCTTTGCCTCAAACGAAATTCTGCTTCTGTCGATAGGGCTTGTCGGAGCCTTTATCTCGGCGTGGCTTGCGGTCAAGCTGTTTATCCGCTTTGTCGAAAACCACGGCTTCAAAGTCTTCGGCTACTACCGCATCGTCATTGGGATAATCTTCATTCTATATATGCTGCTGAGCGGATCGAAATCAATTCTGGAAATGCTATAAAAGGAAATAAATGATTTCAGCCGCGGTTGCCCTCCGCAATATTTGACTGGTTCTTGCCCGAAGAAATATGATATATTGACAGGCAATAGAATGGTTAAGTTGTTATTCATCACGTCAGCCGATTTTTTTAAGGAGGTTGCGGCATGAAAAGAAAACATTTTTCCATAATCCTTGCTGTCGTGTTATTCGCCCTTGTGCTGCCTTCAATAGCTGCGGCCCGGGATATTGCTCCGATCGTATCTACCGACTGGCTCTTGGCGAACTTGAAAAATCCGAAATTAGTGATCCTGGACATTCGCAGCGTCGAACAATACCGGGAAGGTCATATTCCCGGCGCTGTCAGCGCCTTTTACGGCGCCTGGGCCTACATGAAAGACGGCATGTATTCTTCCCTGCCTGAGAAAGACGACATTAATGACACGATAAGCTATGTGGGGATCGATTTTGACAACTGGATTGTCGTTGCCGGCTGCATGGACACGCCAAGACTCAGCTACCAGAGTGCCCGTGTAGCGTGTACCCTCCAGTACGCGGGCATTAAAAACGTCGCACTCCTCGACGGCGGCACGAACAAGTGGATTAAGGAAAAAAAGCTTATCTCCACGAAGATTGAGCGGCGTGCAACAAAGCCTTTTCAAGGCAAATATGATAGCGAAAAATTCGCAACAAAGGAATATATCAAGGATAATATCGGCAAACTGATTTTGCTGGATACCCGCGAACGGGAGTTCTTTACCGGCGAGAAAAAAATGGATTGTGTCCCCAAATCGGGTCACATCCCCGGCGCGTTTAACATGCCTACCTCCTGCGCGTTCAATGATGACAAGACATTCAAATCGAAAGAACAACTGGCGGAAATTGTGGAAGCGGCCGCCGGTAAAGACCGCAGTGCCGCCATTGTCACTTACTGCGATATCGGCCAGTGTTGCCCGACCTGGGCTTATCTGATGACACAGGTGCTGGGTTACACCAATGTCCGTCTTTATGAGAAAGCGATGCAGGGTTGGGCCCAAGACCCCGACGCGCCGGTAACGAAAAACAATAAAAAGCCGAAAGCGGACAAGCAATCTCCCCGGTAAAAGCCATTAAAGAACGAAGACATAGAACCATGAATCCAGAGGGTTTCAGTTTAAAAAGCCAAAGCATATTTTGCTCGGTCCGCGCCGGTATTATGATGGAAAAAGAACAGTTTGTGCCGGCGCATGCCCTGATCCATGTTCTTTCCGGCAGGCTTTGCGTGGTGGAGGCGGATTCCGTTCATTCCTTCGCCCCTGGAGACACATTATTTGTCCGGAGAAACACGCTGGCCAAGTTCACGAAGTTCCCGGACAAAAGCGGTGTACCCTTCAAAACGCTCAGTATTTTTATCCGGAAGTCCTTCCTTCAGGATTACTCCAAGCGGGAAGGCATTCAGTCCGAGACGGCCAGTCATGCCGAGAAACTCTGCCGGGTGAAAAAGCTTCCTTCCTCGCCGCTCATGGAGAACCTGTTTGACTCGCTACGCCTTTATTTCGATTCGGGTATGACGCTGGGCCGGGAGTTAAGCGACATCAAAACCCGTGAATCCATCCTGTTGATCCGGCAGCTGGATTTACCGCTTTACCATTCCCTGTTTCATTTTACCGAACAAGGCAAGATCGATCTGGAAGATTTCATGAGTAAAAACTTCGTCTTCAACGTTCCGCTCACGACTTTTTCCAGAATGACGGGCCGAAGCCTTTCCACCTTCAAACGGGACTTCAGAAAAGTTTTCGAAGAGTCGCCCAGCCGCTGGCTCAAGAAAAAGCGCCTGGAACACGCCTATTACC
>CAZDYR010000023.1:13343-13581 GCA_964509625.1 uncultured Smithella sp.
GGAGGTCGGTTTTGAAAATCTGTCCCATTTTTCATCTTCATTCAAGGAGGCTTACGGGTATAATCCGTCAACCCTGAATGACCCGCACAGCAAAGCGATTTTGGCCTCCCTGCAGTAACGGAAAAAAGCTATTGTTTGTATAGTAGCCACGCACCCGAAACAGGGTGTAGCCAATCAAAACGGACATGGCCCAAACGGTGTCCGTCAACCGGATGTTTTAATTCTGGAGGTGCTTCAT
>CAZDYR010000024.1:0-13136 GCA_964509625.1 uncultured Smithella sp.
TTGCGGAAGACCTGCGGCATCTCCTCGTATTTCACCTTGGCAAACGGAGGATACATCATCAAAATGAGTCCCGCGGCGATGGGGATGTTGGTTGTGCCCACCTGAAATGAATTAATGAAGGCTTCCACGCCGGGAAGGAAATATCCCAATCCCACACCCAGAAGCATCGCCGCAAAAATCCACACCGTCAGATAACGATCCAGAAACGACAATTTGCTGCCTATGTGCTCCGACATAAGTCCCTCCTCAATGAAATATTTTCTCTGACTGAAAATAAATCGTCAGTTTTTCTTTGATATCATCTCTCACGCGCCGGAATTCCCGCAGGATGTCTTCCTTTGTCCCTTGCGCCTTTGCCGGATCATCAAATCCGATATGCATCTTTTTTGTTCCGCCGATGTAAAGCGGACAGGTTTCGTTGGCATCCCCGCACAGGGTAATCACAAAATCGAATGTTTGTCCGTCGAACTCCGACAAATTCTTTGAGTGATGACCTGAAATGTCAACACCGATTTCCTTTAAAACCTCAATGGCTGTCGGATGAACAAACGAAGCCTGTGTTCCCGCGGAAAATGCTTCCACCCGGTCACCAAGAAAGTGATTGGCAATCCCTTCCGCCATCTGCGACCGGCAGGAATTGGCCGTGCACAAAAATAATACTCTTTTCACAAGCTCTTAAATCCAGTTCAAAGCAATCAGATAAACGCCGCCTAATATCACCAGCACACCGCAAATCTTTTTCAGGATCACCGCACCTTTTGACTTTTCCGTCCAGTGCAGATAATGCTGTACCACTTCCGTAAACGTGCCCGCGAAAACCAGAACCGCGCAGTGCCCGATGCCGTATGCCAGCAGAAGTGAAAGCGCGAAAACAATCTTTGTGGAGGCCATGCTGAAAACCACACCCAGCATGGTGGCCATATAGGCAAACGTGCAGGGGCCCAGCGCCACGCCGAATAAAAGTCCTAGAATGAAAGCCGCCAGGAATCCCTTTCTTTTATAATTGGGATTCGCGCCGCCTTCCATAAAAGGCAGCGGCAGAATATCCAATAAGTTAAGACCGATGGCAAAAAATATAATTGCCACAAAATAATAACCATATCCGCCGATATCGCCCATCATTCGCCCAGCGAGCCCGGTGATGAGTCCGATAATTCCAATGGTGATCAGAATGCCCAACCCGAAAAGCAATGACAGACCAAAGGCGCGCCGTGTGGTGATGTTGCCCTGGCCGTCAATGAATCCGACAATCAGGGGAATACACGCAATATGGCAGGGCGACAGAATCACCGACAATACCCCCCAGATAAATGCCGCTAAAATGGCAATCTCGGGAGATTGAGTGAGAGCGTTGGACAGCCAGGTAAACAAGTCAACAATCATTATTTGACGCCCTGCATCTTAATCACTTTGACCAAATCATCTTTCGGATAATATCCTTCATGACGGAAATATTCCTTGCCGTCCTTGTCCAGGAATACCTGCGTGGGGATCACACGAATATTGTATTTTTCAGCGTCCATCTTCCCTTGCTGCGTCCAGACATCGTGAAACACCACCTTGACTTGTCCCTTGTATTCCTCCGCCACCTCTTTCATGATGGGTTGCATGGCCTTGCAGGGAATGCACCTGGCGGCGCCGATTTCCACAAAGGTCACCTTGACGCTGTCGGATTGTTTTTGCGCCTCTGCAGCCAGGCAATCAGATGGAAGCGAGAATAATACATAAGCTGTCAGCAGTGCTAATGTTGCCAGAAAACAATTTGAACGCCATTTCATATTACTGATCTCCTTATTATGGGTTAACGATCGTTTTTAACCTTTAAGCCATCCCTTGATCTGATCCTCAGTCGGCATTTTACCGGCAATTTTGACAACACCATCGACCACCAGTCCCGGGGTCGTCATGACGCCATAGGTCATGATCTTCTTGATGTCCTTCACCTTCGTGATCTCTGCCTGAACGCCGGATGTTTTAACAGCGTCATTAACCAGCTCTTCGAGCTTTTGGCATTTTGCACAGCCGGTTCCCAATATTTCAATTTTCATATCGACCTCCTATTTCCTGCAGGATTTCATAATTTTCTTGTGATCTTCTGATTTTGCGGCAAGAACGTCCTCGACACAGCCGATAAAATCCAGAATGCAGGTACAGCGAAGAGTGTAATATATGCAGTTGGCCCGTTTTTCATCTGTTACCAGTCCGGCGTTTTTCAGAACACTTAAATGCTTGGACACGGTAGACGTATCCGCGCCGACCATTTCAGTAAGTTCATTGACGCATCGCTCCTGTTTTTGAAGTTCTTCAATAATCAGAAGACGGCTGGGATGCGCCATCGCCTTCAGGATTTTCGCTCGCGCCTCATACCGCGGCTTGATGGATTCTTTCATAAACAACCATCTCCTTTCGTATTTGGCCATATAGCCAAATTGCCATATCTTGTCAAGATGTTTCTTATAGACAAAAATATTTCTTGACCCGTCTACAACTTCATAGTTTAGGGTATCATCACCATTGGCCATGGAAAACATATTGAAAGGACCAAAATGATGGGTAAAGTAACCGTTGAACAGTGGGTGGAGCTTTTCCGCGAGATTGGGCTGAAAGATGATGACATGAAAAAGTGGCACCGCCTTTTTGAGACCAAAAACCCGCAGGGGCACCAGGATTTCCTGGAATGGCTGGGCCTGGACGCCAAAAGGATCAAGGACATCAGGAGCACGTAGTATTGGCCCTGTGGCCGGACAGGTTGTTCTGTCCGGTCACAGGCAAATTTCGGGGGCAACCATGACTTACTCGATTTCGGAGATCGCCGGCAAATTCGGATTATCCAGAAGCACGCTCCTTTATTACGACAAAATCGGCCTGCTTGCGCCGCAGGAGCGAAGCGGAGCTGATTATCGCATATATACCGAAAAGGACGTGCGGCTGATGGAGGAAATATGCCGGCTCAGAAACGCCGGCGTTCCCCTGCGGACGATAAAAAATATGCTAAGCGGCGGGACATCGCGGCGCGCGGAAATTCTGCGCCGGAGGCTTGGAGACATCAATGATGAAATCAACCGGCTTCGAAACCAGCAAAAGTTCATCCTGGAGCTGTTGAATGACCGCACGTTGGTCCGCCGGACGCGTGTCCTCAGCAAAGAACAGTGGATAGAATACCTGCGCGAAGCCGGATTGGATGATGCGGGAATGGAACGCTGGCACACCGAATTTGAAAGGTCGTCACCGGAAGCGCATCAGGATTTTCTGCAGTCTCTGGGACTGCCCGATAAAGAGATTCACCTGATCAGGGAACATCACCGACAGCTGGGCCGGACGCGAATCAACCACCTCGCAGCAAGCTGTCGAGGTATGAAATGAACATTGTTATATCGCAGCAAGCTGCGGAGAATTCACTCTCGTCCCGCGCGAGCGGGATTAAATAAAATACCGAAGCGCCGGTCAAAATCTGAAACAGCCTAATTAATCGCCAGAGCCACCTTCTGACCGACGAGTGAAGGCCTGCCCAAGGCGACCTTCAGATATTCCAGCATCAGTTCTTCAACGATTTGCTCTTTAGACGTTGAGGCGTAAGCGTCTTTCTTAAACTTCCCGGAATCAATCTTGCCGGTCTGAACGGCCATGGCCAACCGGGCCTGTTGCAGGGCCGCATATTGATCAAGGAGATCCCCATGCGGTAGAGACGAAAGTTTGGAATAAGCCATGGCAATCTGCCCCGGGGGCGGCAGGTTGGGAGATTCCAGGATGGCTTTTGAATTTTTAGCGTATCGCTTGATGCCTTTGACAATATGGTCCGTCTGAACAAAATTTATGCCGTTCCATCCGGCGCGAATCCACTGGAAAATTCCGCTCCGGACCATGGCCGGCGACGCGCCGGTTTCGACATAAACGGCGACGGAAAAATAATCATAAATATAGGATTTCACCCAGCCCATACCCGCCTTGGTAGAGCCCGGTTCGCCCGAGTAGTAATAGTTCCAGTCTTCGTCTTTTCCCAAAATGACGCCTTTTTTACCGACATCGGACACATTCACCTGCTTGGAAATCGTAATAAGCACCTGACGGCCCCTGTGATTCAGGAGGATGAGTGTCCGGTTCAGGTCATATTCATAGTAGACACCGGTATTCAGGTCCGGCGTAATGGCGTCACGCTGCAGCCCGCGGATAATCAACGGTTTACCGTCCACCGCGACCGGCAGCCATTTGCTGGGCAATTTGGGATTTTTACCCCCCAGACCGTTCCACAGCGAGTAGCGTAATGAAGACGGACTGGTAAGGATCGCCGGAATTTGACCGCTGTAAGCGTACTGTATGAAACTGGGAAAAGTGATGAGTGTATCAAATTCATAGTAGGCGCCGGGCGCCTGATTAAACTTCGGAAGTACGGATTCATGAGCGGGCTTGGCTCCCAGTACATAATCCACCAGCACCGCGACAGCGTTCACATCAAGCGCCGTCCTGGAATCCGATCCGAAACCTATCAGTTTCATAGCCGCGGCGGGCACATCGTGGCCGCTATCCGAAAGAGGCGCGGCCATGGCCGGTTGAAGTGGAAATACTGCCAAAAGAAGGATGATCAGGGATAGGGTCAGCCATTGGATTGCGGCGGCTGGCTTGGTTGTCACTAATTTCATTGTATATTTTTCCATTTCTTTCTTTTCTTGCCTAAAGCCTACAAATTATTTTCACCGCTGTAAAGGAAATATATCATCATCGAATATCCACTCTGGTTTAGAATTTCTTCGTTAGGCGCGCAAGAGCGCATCGGTGCTTCCGCCGGACACGAGGATAATGATATTCTCTTCGCTGAAATCTTCTTGCGGTGCTTCCGGGGATGTGCTACCCATCCGGCACTTTTGAGAGGTTTGACTATATGATTCATTTCAGCGGCATTTCCAAACAGCATGGTCCGCAAATCCTGTTTCGCAATGCCAGTTTTCAGATACTGCCCGGATCGCGCTCCGGCCTGGTCGGGCCGAATGGCGCGGGTAAAACCAGCATCTTTCGCCTGATCATGGGCGAAGAAGAGTTTGACGCGGGCGAAATCACCAAAGCGCGCAATACCGTTTGCGGCTATTTTTCGCAGGACGTCGGCGCCATGTCCGGCCGCTCGGCTCTGGAAGAAGTCATTTCCGCGTCGGAAGACGTGGTCAGTCTGGGCATGCAGATCAAGGAAATGGAAGCGGCCATGGGCGAGCCGATGGACGAAGATGAAATGGCCGATCTGCTGGAACGCTACGGAAACATTCAGTCCGAATTTGAGCACCGCGGCGGTTACGATCTGGAAAGCCGCGCGCAAACCATCCTGTCCGGACTGGGCATCGGCCCCGACGACTATGATCACCCCGTGGAAACCTTCAGCGGCGGCTGGAAAATCCGCATCGCGCTCGCCAAAATCCTGTCCATCAATCCCGACGTCCTTCTGCTGGACGAACCCACCAACCATCTGGATGTGGAATCGATCATCTGGCTGGAAGACTGGCTCTCCGCATCCTTCAAGGGCGCGCTTTTGATGACCAGTCATGACCGCGAATTCATGAACCGCGTGGTGAACCGCATCATAGAGGTTGCCAACCGCACCATCACCACCTACAGCGGCAATTACGATTTTTATCTGCGTGAACGCGAAATCCGGCGCGAACAGCTTCTGGCAAGCCATCGCCGCCAGCAGGACATGCTGGCCAAGGAAGAAGACTTTATCGCCCGCTTTGCCGCGCGGGCATCGCACGCCTCGCAGGTACAGTCGCGCATCAAAAAGATTGATAAAATCGAACGCATTGAAATTCCGCCCGAACAGCGCAGTATCAAATTCGAATTTGCCGAGCCCCCGCGCAGCGGCGACGATGTCGTTAAACTTGATGAATTGGGTAAAGTCTGGCCTCGCCCCGACGGCGGTGAAAAATCCGTGTTTGGCGGCGTCTCGGGCATTATCCGCCGGCAGGACAAGATTGCCGTCGTGGGAGTCAACGGCGCGGGAAAGTCCACTTTCTTAAAGGTGCTGGCCGGTCTTGCCGAGCCGACAACCGGCGGCCTGAACCTGGGCGCCAACGTTTATCCCGGCTATTTCAGCCAGCATGCGATGGACATTTTACAGCCGCAAAAGACCGTGTTGGAAACAGTGCAGGACGCCATGCCGCAGGCGCATCTGGGCACGCTGCGCAACCTCTGTGCCGCATTCCTTTTTCACGGGGATGATATTTACAAGCGGATTGATAAATTATCGGGCGGAGAGAAGAGCCGGGTGGTTCTGGCAACTATGCTGGTGCAACCGATCAATCTCTTGATCCTTGACGAACCGACCAACCATCTCGACATTCAGTCGCGCGAAACACTGCTTATCGCCCTGCAGAACTTTACCGGTACGGTTGTGCTGGTCAGCCACGACCGCCACTTCCTGCGCTGCCTCATCAACCGAGTGTTTGAAATTGATCATGGTGAAATGCGGATCTACAACGGCCATTACGAATACTACCTGGAAAAATCCGGCCGCGAACACCGCGCGGCGTAAACAAGGGGCAGGTGGAACGCGACTTTGCGGCGTGCTCAGGAAGCCCGCCCTGCATTGGGCTCAACAATGCCGTTTGTTTTTATTCAATTGAATGATATCAAGTCAGTCGAGCCGAACGCGGGATCGCCGCGGCATTGGCCGGCAATCAGACTTGGAGCATACTTAAATGTCTGTCCATATCATACCAGTCCATAAACTCAGCGCTGAAGCGTTAACGGGCGTTATCGAAGAATTTATTTATCGAGATGGTACGGATTATGGCGCAGTTGAGGCTTCGCCCGAAACCAAATTCAGACAGGTAAAACAACAACTGGAAAGCGGTCTGGCCGTTCTTGTTTATGATGACGTGGCGGAAACCACCAATGTATTTAAGAAAGACGACCCGCTCTTAAAAATGATTGATAAACTAAACACTTGAAATAAACACAGACGCTGACCCAACCGTTGTACCTGTTGCGCGACCATCAAGGTAAATTGTATGTGCCTTCGATTTTAACCTGCGCCGCACCGCCGAAGATGACATTGATTTTATCATGCTGCTTGACCGTGTCCAGTTTGTTAAGATTGGGACAATCGCGGTTGTTGTTTTGCTCGATGCTGACAGCGCGGCCGTCCCACAAGTTTTTTTGCAGCAGGTAATAACCGAACGCGGGATTGCCGGAGGATTTTCCTTTGGTAAAAGCATCTATCTTTTTAAACGGGAATGTTTTCATAAGCTCTCCGGGGATGCTAAAATTTTCTTTCCGCTCCGCCGCCGCCGGATCGTCCGCCCCCAAAATATTTATCCTGAAGCGCTTGCGGCTGCACGGCGTCGATTGCGCCCGGGGCCAAAGCGGCAGCCGCGTCAGCAAGGCTGACGCCCTGATCTTCCGGTTTCAAAATGTTTTCAGCCGTAAAGCCGTATCTTGCTTTTTTGGGACCACCGGTAAGCCACCGGGTAATGATGATGGATAGCGCAATCAATACAATGCCGAGAATGGCCGGGTCCCAGGCATAACGCGTCATCCCCAGATAACTTTTATTGGTCGCCAGCGTTATGCAGGCCATCACCAGACTTGCATTGAGAATAAGCCGTTTGCGGCTTTTGATACCCCAGTAAATTCCGGCGGCGGGAAGAATGAAAGTGAGGACATAGGATGACCAGTAAATATAGGGATGAAACAACTTGGGGCACAAATGATAGATCGGGGTATCTTTCAGAAGCAACCCGACAAGACCCAGCACTTGCAGATTAACGGTTAAATAAATCGCGGCCAGAAGGCATGCCTGGATTGTTGTGTCCCGGTTTTTCTTAAAGTCGTGATTAGCGGATTTATCCAAAATCAGGCTGAAAACAAATATGGCTGATAAAACAAACAGCAGCATCAATCTTTCTGCTGTTGGAGATAAGGATAATTGAAACGGAATCGCACAAAGCGCAAAAAGGCTGATCAATGCCGCGTATAAATAACCAAATCGGAAAAATATCAAACAGGCGATGCCGGAAAAAAGCAAACAGGCGGCAATGGAAACGGCTCGATGATTCAAATGGTAGTTATCTATAAATATCAAGATACTGACGACAAAACAAACCATGCCCGCCATCAGGAGTGCTTCTTCGATGCCATATCGGTAAAACCTTCTTTGTTTCACAATATACTCAGCCATGACAAAAAAGGCGACGCTGAAAAATAGAACAAATGACGCTAATATATTTTCACCCTTGCTTTCCATGATCCATACGAACAACCCCACAACCGCGCCTAAACAAAGCAAGGTAAAGACAAAAAAGAGAATGCGGAAGAATAAGTTTGTCTGATGGACTTGCGGATCCGTCTCATCATGGATAGCACGGAATTGATCATCCGTAATCAAGCCCGAGCGCTGCCAGGTGTGCGACTGTCGGCGGATGTAAATATTTTCTTCCTGCTCGGGAGAATACAGGCTGAGATTCATCGATCCTCCTTAAACCGGCGCGACATTTTAAAGATCAAACCGATCATGAGCAATGACGTGACAATAAAGTAGGCAAAAACGAAAAACGTCTGCCGGTGAATTTGATCGACTAAAACAATGCTGATGCCGATATAGCCATAGATGACGGCGTACAGCATGTAGAGAAATTGGCGGGTTTTGACGGAATAAAAAGCCAGAGCCACGCAGGCGAAGAGCAGCGCCGGAAAATAGAGCGAAAATATTTTATATTCGACAACCCCGGAAACCAGTGCAACACATAAAAAATGAACGGCAAAATTCAAATAGATGTCGAAAAAATGCTTTTTAACGGACAGGCGGTAAAGAACGACTCCCCCGCAAAACACCAAAAGGCCATATGCCACAGCATAAAATCGGTAATATTCTTCCAATGAAAAACGATATCCCGACAAGGTTAAGCCAAACCAGGCCGCTAGTGTGGAAAGCGCCATCGACAAAACCAGGCGATTGTCAAACCGGTAAGCCAGGAAGAAAAAAATAGCAACCGATGCCAGCAGATAGTTTTTCCACCAATCACCCAATACGTGAAACTGTGTTTCGATATAAGCAATATCCATCGAGAAGAACGCACAACCGAAAAACAGAACATAATCAAAGGCGATATTAGGCGAAATGACTTCGCGCCTGTCAAACGCATGACCCTTGATAAAGCAATATACCCAGGACGCCGCGCAGCATAGCGTCAAAGCTGAAATGACAACGATGTCGCCCAGATTGGTGAAATACTGTTTAATCGTTAAGCCGGCGCCCGCGATGACCATCAGAATGCCGGCATAAAGAAACAAGCGCAACTCCCGATGAAGGGAGAATATTCTTTGCTCATGCAAATCAAGCAGAAGCTCAACTTGCGCGGAGCTGATCTTCTGGTCGTTACGTAATTTTCTTAAAAGATTCAATATATTCATAAACCGTTGATTTTGGGGTTTTGATGAGAGTGCATGATCGTTGTATGATAGACGTTAGTACCAAGTCGCCTGATATCCCTGCAGGCGGATCAACGGTCGCCCCGACGCCTTATAAGCCTCAAAGCTGGCGCGCGATGAACTGAAATTTACCGGGCAGACAACAACCGTCAACCGGATACGGCTGCCTACTTCATATCCCGAAACTTCGTTTCGATGGCGTTGATGTCCTCGATCCGGATGAGAGCGTCATAAAAATCGCGCCCTCCGGCCAGCTTCTCTATGTGAATCAGATGATCGCCCACGGTCTTGATATATCCCTGAAAGGATTTTCCCGAACGCAGATGAATAACCGCGTCTTTGCCCACATAGATTTTCAGATTATCTTTAAGAGAACTGCCTGTGTCGAACTTCGCGCCTTCCACGGCTGTGACTGATCTGGCCTGAGCTGTCATTGAAAAAACACCGCATGCCGCGACGATCAGCATTGCAACCGCCGCCATCAATGCAACCTGATATGCTTTTTTCATAATACCCTCCCTTTGAAGACAATTCGATCAATGACCCATAAACTGAATCCACCCTCTGCACCCGTTAGCTTTGTTAGCTGCTGTGTCAGCTGTCCTATATCATATTTGCCATCAAATTCCTTTTGCTTTTTGAATATCTGTTTATCCTGTGATTAAAGATGGTCAGCCGTCCTCCGGCATTGTTCAATGGAACTATACATTAGATATTGACGCTCCTCATTTAATCACGTATCATTTGAATCATTAGCCGTCCCGGCATAGGGATTTTCATCCATAAACGTATGATCATTCGATCCTCGATTTTTTTAGAAGGAAAAGCGTTGTGACATTTATCTTATTATTCACGATGATGAGGGACTGACGCGGTATCATCTAGAGCCGGGCAAAACGGCATTGACCGAAAGGAGACGGTTGGCATGGGCAAATATACGGTAAAACAAATTTTAAAGCACGCCATGGAGATTGAAGAAGCCGGCCAGCAGTTTTACAGGATGCTCGCCGATCGGCTGGATGACGGCAAATTGAAAAAGATATTTTCGATCATGGCGAATCAGGAAACCGGTCATTACAAAACATACGAGAAGCTTCACGAGCAGCAGCCTGACATGCCGGATGCCCCGCGGACGGACACGGACCCTTTTGACTACAAGAAGCACGAGCTGCTCGAAGACAGAATATTCAACAGGCTGGACGTTGTGAGAAAAACATCAAAAATCAACACGCTGGGCGACGCCCTGGTGTTCATGATTGACATTGAAATGGACGTTGTTGATTATTTTGAAAACGCCCGCAAACTCGTGAATCTCCAGGGTCAGGCTTTGATGGAAAAAATCATCAACGAGGAAAAGACCCACGTCAAACAGCTGGTGGACTTAAGGCAGCAATACAAAGCCGCCGTTCTTCGGTAAAGAATGGGTTCATCACACCCGGCGATATTTCACTTTTTTCATCCGGTACATCTGCTGGTCGGCGTTGGAAATCAGTTCATCCAGTGTCGCCGGTTTCTGCGGATCATAGACGGCGTGGCCGATACTGATAGCCAGCTTCGACTTGGTCGTTTTCCGGGCGTTGTAATTATTGATCAAGCGGTATAAACGCAACAGCAGCTTTTCCATTAATGCTTCATCGGCATCGATGACGAGGATGGCAAATTCATCCCCGCCAATACGCGATATAATATCGGATGTCCGGAAGGTCTGCGTTAAGATTTTTGTGGCGGACATCAACGCGCGATCGCCTTCTTCATGCCCAAACTGGTCATTGATGTCCTTCAGGCCGTCCAGATCCGCGAAGAAAAGCAGCAGGCCTTTTTTGGACCGCTCCGCTCTTTTCAGTTCCCGGGTTGCCAGGGTGAAAAAACCGCGCCGGTTATACAAGTCGGTGAGCTGATCGGTCAGGGCCATCGCTTCCAGTTCCTTTTCCATTTCCCGGCGGCGCGTGATGTCGGCGCCGAAAAATGCCAGCCTGGCCACTTCTCCTTTGTCATCGCAGACAGGATAAATCACCTGATCGATGAATCGTTTATTCAGCATATCCTCAAAACGGATGGGCTTCGCGGTGCGAATCACATCTTCCGCCTGCTTTCTTCTCTCCATCGCGGTGTCCGCCGGAAGCAGGGCGTAATAATTCGCGCCGACGATCTTGTCGAGCCCGAGACGCATGCGTTTGGCGAATGTTTCATTCGCCGCGAGTACCGTCCCGTCTTTATCCAGGAGAAGCAGGGATTCTGTAACCGCGTTTAAAAGCGCGCGCAGATTATTTTCACTCTCATGCCGGTTTTCATGAAATCGTTCACGTTCGGACAGGTCACGGATGACACTCAGAAGGACCCTGTCTTTGCCCAACATGGTTCCCTGCGAGCTTATTTCGACAGGAAATGTTTCGCCATTTTTCTTCACATGGATGGTTTCGAAAAGAACGACATGCGAAGCGGCCGTGGCCGGACGCGGTGTGATCTGAGCCTGCAATTCAGTGGTTTTTAAATCGTCAATCGTCATCGACTTCAATTCGTCGATCGTGTATTGATAGGTTTCCAGCGCGGCGTTGCTGGCGTCCAGGATCTTTCGATCCTGATAACGGATGGCGAAAATAATATCGCGTGTGTGATGAAGTAAAAACTCGTAGCGTTTGGTCAAATCTTCAGCCCACCGGGCGTCATCCGCCCTGCGGCTTGCTTTTCTTCTGTCGAATGTCATCATCCCCGACGATTCCCTGCCCGATATTTAGACTTTTGGAATAAACGCTTCCAAAATAATGAAGCGTCATGCCGTACTTTCATCATGTCTCAAGTTGTCTGGTTTATATAACATTCCGGGAATGATTTCAACCATATCCAATCAATTTTCCCGATATTATTTTTATCAGGCACCGATCGTAACGGTCTTATAATAGTATTCATGAGTGAACTATTTTCTTCTGTGGTCGTCTTTGAGGTCTTGCCGTGCCACCCGCCGGTGTGGTGCCCTCGCGTGCCCTCGCGCCACCTTCAGGTGGTTAGGGTATTCGGTTACGTGTGACCTTCAGGTTACACAAGCCGAAAACCAGCTTCATGAATTCCTGGATGCCGGCCTCCGCCGGCATGACAAATGTACATTCAATGATGAGACGATTAATAATTATATTGAAAAACCGTTTGCTTTAAATTACAGATAAACCAATGAAAGAGACGGCCATGAAGAAACGGTATATTTTTTGGAGGATAGCTCATTTTGTCATCATGAGCACCATTCTTTCTCTCATCGCCTGCGTCTCTTTGCCCCCGGTTACCGGAAAAGCTTCAACCGCGCCGTTGCCGGTCCAGGAAGAGATCCCGCCCGAAACCGCCCAGATGCTTCTGGTTGTGGACGAAAGTTTTCTTTTTTTTACTTTCACAAAGATTTATCTGATGGAAAAATCCGGCGCCTCCTGGCGCCAGGCCATGGCGCCCTTCGATGCGGTCATCGGCAGAAACGGCTTTGCCGGCCCGGGCGAAAAACGGGAAGGAGACGGACGAACGCCGTCGGGACTGTACCGCCTGGGAACGGCTTTCGGATATCCGGAAATCATGAACACAAAACTGCCTTACCGTCAGATCCTGGCGGACGATGTTTGGGTTGACGATCCAAAAGCCCCTGACTACAACCGCTGGGTCAAGCAAAGTCAGACGGCAGCGGCCTCATACGAAA
This sequence comes from uncultured Smithella sp., assembly GCA_964509625.1. GTDB lineage: Bacteria > Desulfobacterota > Syntrophia > Syntrophales > Smithellaceae > UBA8904. The sequence continues at coordinate 13,082 of CAZDYR010000024.1, forward strand.
AATTGAAGCGGGAGGACGATCTTTATAAATACGCAATCGTCATTGAATACAATAC
>CAZDYR010000025.1:0-2568 GCA_964509625.1 uncultured Smithella sp.
TTTATTTCATGATAAACGACAGGAGCTCCAGCATGCGATTGGAGAAGCCCCATTCATTGTCGTACCATGAAAGTATTTTCACCATTTTGCCGCCGATAACCGTTGTGTTGGGCAAATCCACAATCGACGAATGGGGATTGCCGTTAAAATCCTTGGAGACAAGCTCTTCTTCCGAACAAAGCAAAATGCCCTTCATGGCTCTTTGCGAGTATTCCTTGAGTTTCTCGTTGACTTCCTGTTTGCTGGTTTCACGCGAAAGCGTCGCCACAAAATCGACCAGCGAAACATTGGGTGTGGGGACGCGGATGGCCAGCCCGTCGAGCTTGCCTTTCATTTCGGGAATGACTTCCGCAATGGCCCGGGCCGCGCCGGTGGTCGTGGGAATCATCGAAAGCCCGGAGGAACGGGCCCGGCGCAGATCCTTGTGCGCTTCGTCCAGCACCACCTGGTCGTTGGTGTAGGAATGAATGGTTGTCATCAGACCGTATTCCACGCCGAATTCCTCATGCAGAATTTTCACGATCGGCGCCAGGCAGTTGGTTGTGCAGGAACCCATCGAAATAACGTGGTGTTTAGACTTGTCGTAGTCCTGGGGATTGACGCCGAAAACAACCGTTACATCGGGCCCTTTGGCGGGCGCCGATATGACCACTTTTTTGGCGCCGGCTTTGAGATGTTTTTCCGCGCCGCCGCGGTCGGTGAATCTTCCCGTACTCTCCAGTACGACATCCACGCCTAAGTCTCTCCAGGGTAATGTTTCCGGGTCGCGAACGGCAAAGGCTTTTATCTCTTTGCCGTCAACGGTAATCGCGTTGGGTGTGGATTTTACTTCCGCATTAAGGGTCCCGTGAATAGAGTCGTATTTGAGCAGGTGAGCCATTGTTTTAGCGTCGGCAAGATCATTGACTGCCACGAATTCCACATCCTTGTTTTTGTAACCGGCCCGAAATACCAATCGGCCGATTCTTCCGAATCCGTTAATTGCAATCCTTACAGACATACTGGCCTCCTCCTTCATGAGATGCGAAAGATTAAACAAAAGGCCGGGGGTTGTCAATCCATTTCTCTTTAACGACAATAGTTTAGAGTACATAGAATGCCTCTGCGGCGTCGCGTTTGCGCTTTGATTGTCTTGATGTTCCGGGATGAATCTGTTAAAAAATAAAAGGCGAGAGGCGATAGGCGATAGGAGAAAAAAGCGGGGCGTAGCGCGCCCCCACCGTGCAACCTATAGCCTATTGCCCATAACCTATAACCTTATCTTGATAGCCTGTATTTCTAAAAGGAGATTATGAAAAAAACAAAAATTGTCTGCACGATCGGACCGGCATCGGAAAGCGAAGAAATTATCCGGGCGCTGATGATGAACGGAATGGATGTGGCCCGTCTGAACTTTTCCCATGGCTCCCACGAGGGACATCGACAGAAGATTAAAATCATTCGGGAGTTGTCGGAAAAACTTGACCGTCCGACCGCTATTCTGCTGGATCTGGCCGGTCCGAAAATCCGCATTGGCACGATCCCGGATCCCGGTATTGAATTGACGCCGGGACATAATTTTATTTTAACCAGTCGGCCGGTTGAAGGCAACGTTCATGAGGTATCGCTCACTTACAAAGATCTGCCGCGGGAAGTCAAGGCGGGCGACAGGCTTTTGCTGGCCGACGGTCTGATGGAGCTTGTGGTTGAATCGTCCGGCGACACGGATATTGTTTGTAAAGTAGTCACGGGCGGTCTTTTGACATCGCATAAGGGAATCAACCTGCCGACCGGAACGATCCGCACATCTTCCCTGACCGCGAAAGACCGCGGGGATCTTTTGTTCGGCCTGGAAAATGACGTTGATTTTATTGCTCTGTCTTTTGTGAAGACAGCCGATGATATAAAAGCAGTCAAGGATATCATCGCGGGTGAGGGCAAGGAAACGCCGGTCATCGCCAAAATCGAGAAGCACGAGGCGCTGCAAAACATTGATGAGATCATCCGCGTTTCCGACGGCATCATGGTCGCGCGCGGTGATCTGGGCGTGGAAATACCGCTGGAAGACGTGCCGCTGATTCAAAAAAGATTGATTGCCAAAGCCAACGCCGCGGGAAAGCCTGTCATCACCGCAACGCAGATGCTGAGGTCAATGGTTGCTTCGCCCCGTCCCACCCGGGCCGAGGCCGCTGATGTGGCCAACGCGGTGCTGGACGGAACCGACGCCGTCATGCTCTCCGAAGAAACGGCATCGGGAGACTATCCGGCGGAAGCGGTTCTTTACATGAGCCGCCTTGTTTCTGCCGCAGAGAGTGGTTTCCCCTTTGAAGAGTTTTTGGTCATGATTCCCCAAAAGGATATTTCCGAATCCGTTGCCCACGCATCATGTATCCTTGCCAATCACCTTGATGCCAAAGCCATTATTGCCCATACACAATCCGGAATGACGGCGCGCCACATTTCGCGCTTTCGCCCCCGGCAGCCGATTGTCGCCCTGTCACCGAATATCAAAACGGTTCGTCGCCTTGCATTGAGCTGGGGTTGTCGTCCGCGGCTGGTTGGACAATTGCAAAATACGGATGAGATGAT
>CAZDYR010000025.1:2578-13092 GCA_964509625.1 uncultured Smithella sp.
ATTGAAAAATCTTCCCAGGCCGCTCTGGAAGCAGGGGATGCCGGTGTGGGAGATCTGATTGTTATCACAGTCGGCCACCCCATCGGTGTTACGGGGACGACCAATATGATCAGAGTAAAAAGACTGAAAGCGTGATGCGTGAAGCCTATCTCGTATGATGGGATTCATGCATCACGAACAGCGAGATACGCTTCACGACATACGACTCAAAGGAGGTTTCATGCAAATACTTGCGTTCAACGGTTCTCCGCGTCCTCAGGGCAATACATCCGCCCTGGTCGCTTCCATGATGGAGGGAGCCAGATCGCGCGGCGCGGAAACGGCGGAGATTCGTCTTTATGAACTTGACTTCAAAGGCTGCCTGGGCTGCCTGGGCTGCCGCAAAAATGATGGTTTTTGCAGCGCGAAGGACGGGTTAAGCCCCTGGCTGGAAGCCATTAAAACCTGCGCGGGGATGATTATCGGATGCCCTATCTATATGTATCGCATTTCCGGCCAGATGAAACTGTTTGTGGATCGCATCTATTCGCTTTACGCCAGTCTCCCGCAGGGAGGCTACAAGCCCATGGTGCCGCCGGGGAAAACCTACGCGCTGGTCACGTCTCAGGGAGCAACCAATCCGATCCAGTATTCCAAGTCCATTAACTACCTGACCGGCATGACCGGCAGCGGGCTGGGCATGGAGATTGTGGGAACAATTAATCATACAGACAGCGCGGAGAAGCCTGCGGCCGGAAACCGGGAGCTTCTGGAGAGGGCTTTTGATATCGGCCGAAAAATGATCCGGTGAATCGTGATTTCATGAGTGACGAAAAATTATACATTGTTTTGATGGGTCTGCCGGCCCGCGGAAAATCAACGCTGGGCGTGCGCCTGAGGGAAGCATTTCATAAAGATAACATTCCCACGCGCATATTCAACAACGGCAATCTGCGCCGGACTTACCGGCCGGCCATAGAGACATCCTATTCCGAGTTCTACTCGCCGAAAAATCCCGCCGCCGTGGAATTGCGGGACAAGTTTGCCCGCATGAATATGGAAAGAGCCAAGGCCTACCTGCGCAACTCCGGGCAGGTAGCCATTCTCGACGCGACCAACGCCAGCCGCAGGCGCAGAGCAAAAATCGAGGAGTATCTCAACGATTATCCCATTCTGTTTATCGAGTGCGTCAACGATGACAAGGAAATCCTGAATCTGAGCATTCTGGAAAAAACGAAACTGCCGGAATTCAGCCATCTGGGACCCAACAGGGCTAAAGCGGAGTTTATGAAGAGAATTGACTATTACAAGATGGTCTATTCCCCTTTGAAAGTGGAAAGTAATTATGTCCGTCTGGATTCCCTGCAAAACAAAATCATCGGTGAGAAGCATACCGATGCCATCCCCCTTTACGCGCGCCTGCGCGATTACCTGGTCACGGACGAAGTTAAAAATCTCTTCCTGATCCGGCACACGCAAACGGAATACAACATGGAGGACCGCATCGGCGGTGATCCCGGCCTGACAGCAAAAGGAAAAGAGCAGGCGGAAGCGCTGGGGCAGTTTTTCAGCCGGAAAAAAATCTCCTACATTTTTACCAGCAGCAAATTAAGAACCAAAAGAACGGCCGAAGCCATTGCCCGCATGCAGGAGGACTGCCGCATCATCGCGCTCAAGGAATTTGATGAAATCAGCGCGGGGATCTGTGAAGGCATGACATATGCCGAGATCGAAAAAAAGATGCCGCAGGTCTTCCGTGACCGCGAAGCCCATAAATACAGCTATGTTTATCCTGATGGCGAGAGCTACGCGACCATGAAACCGAGAATCGAAGAGGGGATTAAAAAGTCGTTCTTCCTCAACCGGCAGGCGCACAACATTATGATCGTCGGCCATCAGGCCGTCAATCGCCTGATCCTGTCGCATTTTCTTTACCGGCGGGAGGTTGACGTTCCCTATATTTACATTCCGCAGGATCGTTTCTATCACATTGTTTCCACACAGAACAAAAAGTTATTTGAACTCAAACGTTACGATTAAAAGCTTGTTGGACGGTGGGCAGTTAGGATGAAGACTGAAGGATATTCTGTCGAGCGCTTTGCGCCCGCTTGTTTTTTGTCTTCGTCCTTTAGCCTGAAACCTTGAACCTGTTTTTACTTTTTTCCCCTTGCGCTCCAACGGCATTATTCATATACTGTTTGGGCGATTGAAGGGTGCTTTTGACTTTTAGGGGGACTGTATGAAAAAGACATTCGTTTTCGTTGTGACGGCGTTCTTGCTGTTTGCCCTTTCCGGCTTCTTACAGGCGGCGGAGCCGTCCATTGTCGGCGTTTGGTCTGTTCCTCTTTTGAAAGGGAAAGATAAGGGTAAGGAAGGATCACATGTGGAGATCTATGAAAAGGATGGCGTTTACTACGGTAAAATCGTGAAACTGACCACTGTTCCCGCAAGCGCGCTTTGTACAACCTGTAAAAAAGACAGGGAAAACAAGCCGCTGATGGGTATGCTGATTTTGTGGAACTTCAAAAAGGAAGCAGGGCGCTATGCAGAAGGCAGAGTTTACGCGGTGGAAGAGGGCAAAGAATACAAATGCACACTGACGCTGATGTCACCGGACAAGTTGCAGGTGACAGCTTGCCTTGTATTCGGTATTTGCCAAAGCCATTACTGGACGAGGGTGAAATAAAGAAAAGTCTTTTAGACTATAGGCTATGAGCGATAGTCTATAGGAGAAGGAAAGCGTAACAAGCGGGTGTAGTAGTTAGTTTCATAAGGAAATTGCAACAAGAGATTAAAGGAGGCATTGATGAATCGGTTATTTTATTTGAAGAGCGTGATTACTTTTGTATGTGCACTTATCGCATTGACTGTCGTTGGACCGGCAAACGCCGCATCTGTAGGACAGGATCTGTCCAATGTTTCAATCCGTGACGCGGATAATAATCCCGCGACCATTCCAGATTTCGGCACTCATTTGATTGCGTTAACTTACAGCAACACAAACGCGGCGGATCTGGGCGATCCGATGAACGACGCCATGAAAGCCAAAAATTACAGCAAGGATTTATACCGGGGCTTAGGTGTGGCTAATCTGAAAGACTCTGCGGTGCCGAACTTTATTATCCGTAAAATCGTCAAAGGGAAAATTGAAAAATATAAAAGCACCATCCTGACCGATACGGACCTGTCGCTGGCCAGAGCCTGGAATCTGGGCAACTGCAAAGACAAGTCCGTATTTATATTGATCGGCAAAGACAAAAAGATCAAATACATACGATATACCGATAAAGACAAGCCCTGGACCAAAGCGGAGATCGATAGCGTCCTTAAACTGGTGGATGAGCTCTTAGCAAAGAAATAAATAATCAGGCTATGGGCGGCTTATAGGCGACAGGCTTATGAGCTGTGGGATTTTCTTTTAATCCCCGCGGGTATCACAATGATGCCCGCGGTTTTTTTTCTATGTGATTACGGATACCAACCCTAAAAACAGCACGCTATTGCCGGCTCATATCTTTACCCACCGGGCCGCCGCCAGCGATGTCAGATTGGAGATTGTGGCTAAAAGGCGTCGCTGTTCCGGCAGCAGATTCTTATAATCATGACGGATGCCGATGACGCCGATGGTTTCCTCCTGAGACTTTATGGGGGAAAAGAAATATTCAATACTGGGCAGTGTTTCCGTTCCGGCGCCGGCGATCGTGCCATGCTCCAGGCTCCAGTTGGCAACGGCCATCGCGTTGGCTTCGATATCCTCGACGGCATCGCTTTTTGCCCACATGATCAGTTCGCCGCGCTTTTCCTTGAAAAGGACAAAACAGGGCGCGGAAATGGCGCGCCCAACATATTTAACGGTTAGAGCGCCGATTTCACTCAGGATGGTGGTTCGCATGAAAGCCATCGTGTTTAACGTTTCGGAGGAAAGCGAGGCGAGTCCCTCCACCAGTTGTTCCAGCGGCGGCAGGGCAAGGAAGTCCTTGCTCATGTCTTCAATCATGGTGACACGTTCCAGGCGCAACTGTAACGCCAGGTTTTGTCTTTTGACCAGCTTGACCAGATATCCCACAATGACGGCCGTGAACACAAAAACCAGAACATGGATCATTTCCCGCGGATCATGCATCGAGAAGCTGAACCGGGGGGCGGTGAAGAAAAAATCGAAGATGAGCAAACTTAAAAATGACGCGGTAATCGATGGCCCAATACCAAACATCAGCGCGGCAATGATAATGGGGATCAGATAAAGAAATACCAGAGAAAAGGGATCGATGATCTGCTGCAGCAACGCATTGAGCAGCGTTACAGCGATGATCATGGCCGTTGTAATCAGATAGTGTGGAATATTTACAGGCATTTTCCGGATCGGAGTCGCCGGGCTTTTTTCTTGGAGGCCGGTTGTCGGCGAAATCATATGCAGTTCAAATTCGCTGCGGGCGTAAAGGAGTCTGGTGACAGGTGATCCTTTCAGAAATTCCGACAGCATCGAGCGCAGGGGTTTGCCGATCACAATGCGGGTGATGTTGTGTTCACGGGCAAAATGCAGAATTTCCTCGGCAACACTATTGCCGGTGAGCGTGACAATATTGGCTCCCAGCTCCTCGGCCAGATTCAACGCGTCCGTCAGATAGATTTTCTCCTGGCCTGTGGGATCTTTCAATCCGGCTGGAATGACATAAACGGCATACCACTGGGCATGCGTGTCTTTCGCGATGGTATAGGCTTTGCGGATCAATTGCTTGGCGTAGGGGCTGGGGCCGACGCAGACCACCAGCTTTTCGGACGCCGGCCAGGGGCCGGGGATCGCTTTGGCACGCATGTAATTGAGCAGCTCGCTGTCCAATTTCCTGGCGGCGAAGGTCATCATGAGTTCACGCAGGGCGAAAAGGTTGCCTCGTTGGAAAAAGTTCTCCACGGCGTGTTTAGCCTGTTTGGGAATATAGACCTTGCCTTCCTTGAGCCGCTGATGAAGCTCTTCCCAGGGGACGTCAATCACCTGAACTTCATTCGCGCGATCAAAAAAAGTGTCCGGCAGCGTTTCCAGCATCCGCGCCCCCGTGATCTTGGCGACGGCGTCGTTCATGCTTTCAAAGTGCTGGATGTTGACCGTCGTATGCACATCGATTCCATTTTCCAGCAATTCCTCGATATCCTGCCAGCGCTTGGGATGGCGGCTGCCTTCGATATTGGTATGCGCCAGTTCATCCACGAGGACGACCGACGGTTTGCGGGCAAAAATGGCGTCCATATCCATTTCTCTGAGCGCAATTCCGCGATAATCGACAGCCCTGGCGGGGATCAGTTCCAGACCGGCAAGGAGCGCTTCCGTCTCCGTTCGTCCGTGTGTTTCCACAAAGCCGATGACGAGATCACTGCCGCGTTTCTTGTAAACATGAGCGTCCTGAAGCATGGCATAGGTCTTTCCCACGCCCGGCGCGTAGCCCAGGAAAATCTTGAGCCTTCCTTTCTTGACGTCTTCGCGCTCAACTTCTTTGAGCAGCGCGTCCGGATCGGGGCGAAAGTCTTTTGCCATAAATCATCCTTTTATCAGTTTTTGGCACTGATTCTATCCAAAGCCAGATTGAGTTCCAGCACATTGACCCTTTCCTTGCCCCATAGTCCCAAAAGAGGTTGCTGTGTGTTTTGCCGGATGAGCGCTTGCATTTGCGTCTGCGTGACCTTTCTTTGATCCGCCACCCGTCGAGCCTGAAGCAGGGCGGATGCCGGGCTGATATGCGGATCAAGGCCGCTTGCGGAAGCCAGCACCAAATCGGCCGGAACCGGTGCGCCGCCGGCCAGACTGTTTTTAAAGCGTGTGTCAGCAACGCGGGCCTGAACTTGCGATATAAGTTTTGCGTTCGATGGCGCGAGATTGCTTCCCCCGGAGTTGGACGCGTCATAGGGCGGATCGATGGCCGAGGGGCGTCCGGAAAAATATTCGGGCCGCGTAAAAGCCTGGCCGATCAGCCGCGACCCGATGACAATTTCACCTTTTTGAATGAGACTCCCGCTGGATTCAGAGGGAAACAGACCTTGGGCGATACCGGTGACGGCCAACGGATATAGAAGTCCGCACAAAACGGTGAGCCAGGCCAAAACAAGCAACGAACGTTTGATTTGCAGCATATTCAACTCCTTTATACAATGTTGAGTAACGCTAAAAGCATGTCAATGATTTTGATGCCGATAAACGGCAGAATCAATCCACCCAGCCCATAGATCAAGAGATTGCGCTTGAGCAGGGCCGAAGCGGTGGAGGGGTTGTAGCGGACACCGCGAAGCGCCAGCGGAATCAAAAGCGGAATGATCAGCGCGTTGAAAATCACAGCCGCCAATACGGCGCTTTCTCGGCTGGCAAGCCCCATGATGTTGAGAATCTGCAATTGGGGGTAGTGCGCGATAAAAATCGCCGGAACAATCGCAAAATATTTCGCCACGTCGTTGGCGACGCTGAAAGTGGTGAGCGCGCCGCGCGTGATGAGAATCTGCTTGCCGATTTCCACGATATCCAGAAGCTTCGTCGGATTGGAATCCAGATCGACAATATTGGCCGCTTCACGCGCCGCCTGTGTGCCCGCGTTCATGGCCACGGCCACATCCGCCTGAGCCAGCGCCGGCGCGTCGTTGGTCCCGTCGCCGATCATGGCCACCAGATGTCCCTGTCCCTGATAACGGCGGATGAGGTCGAGCTTGGTGGAAGGCTTGGCTTCGGCCACAAAATCGTCCACGCCGGCTTCCGCGGCAATGGTTGCGGCAGTGAGCGGATTGTCGCCGGTGATCATAATGGTCTTGATGCCCATTTGACGAAGTTTGGCAATGCGGCCCGCGATGCCTTCTTTAAGAACATCTTTCAGACGTATCGCCCCGAGGATTTTCCCCTGATCCGCCACCAGAAGCGGCGTTGAACCTTCCGTGGCAATGCTGGAGACGATTTTCTCAACATTCTCCGTAATTTGCATGCCGCTGGCGTAAGCAAAAGCCTTGATGGCGTCGAGAGACCCTTTGCGGATTTGTTGCCCGTTCCAGTTGATGCCGCTCATGCGCGTCTCCGCGGAAAAAGGGATGAAGACGGCATCCTGCGGCGCGCGGATGTCGCGCCCGTGCATCCCCAGTTTTCCCTTGGCCAGAACGACAATGCTTCTGCCTTCCGGGGTGTCGTCCGCCAGCGACGACAAAAGCGCGGCGTCGATCAGCGCTTTTTCATCGTCTTTGTTAACCGGGATAAATTCCGTGGCCATGCGGTTCCCCAGTGTGATCGTGCCTGTTTTGTCCATCAGCACAACGTCCACATCACCTGAAGCCTCCACGGCGCGCCCGCTCATGGCGATGAAATTGAAGCGCAGCAGGCGGTCCATGCCCGCGATGCCGATGGCCGGCAAAAGCCCGCCGATGGTGGTGGGCATCAGGCAGACCAGCAGTGCAATGAGCACGGAGAGTGTTACGCTAACGGTCATGTAAGCGGCAAAGTATTTAAGTGTCGCGACAGCCGTAATGAAAACAACCGTCAGCGCGATCAGCAGGACGTTGAGCGCTTTTTCATTGGGCGTCTTCTGGCGTTTGGCGCCTTCCACCATGGAAATCATCTGATCCAGAAAACTTTCGCCGGGATTGGCCGTAATCCTTACTTTGAGCTTGCCGGACAGCACGCGCGTGCCGCCTGTGACTCCCGTGCGATCACCGCCGGATTCGCGGATGACAGGCGCGGATTCACCTGTGATGGCGGATTCATCAATCAGCGCCGTTCCTTCGATCACTTCGCCGTCGCCGGGAATCGTATCGCCGTCTTCCAGCAAAATGAAATCGTCTTTTTTTAATTTCAAAGCGGAGATCACCTCCGTTTTGCCGTCGGGGAGCAGACGTTTGGCTGTTGATTCGCTGCGGTTCTTTTTGAGTGATTCCGCCTGCGCGCGGCCCTGTCCTTCCGCTAAAGCTTCGGCGAAATTGGCGAAGATGATCGTGAACCACAGCCACAGCGCAATCTGCAAATCAAACAAAACAGGCCGCCCGGCAATGATGTCCCCGATGACGATGACCGAGGTGACGACGGTGACGAGCTCCACCATAAACATGACGGGATTTTTCAGCATCGCAAGCGGATGCAGTTTTTTCAGTGAATCCCGGATGGCCGGGAAGACATATTGTTTCTGCCAGATATTAATTTTTTTTGCTTTCATGGGAGAGCCTCAGAATGTTTTTCCGGTCGGAATCAGCAGGTGCTCCAGAAACGGGCCCAGCGTCAGAACGGGGAAGAAGGTTAATGCGCCGACCACGACCACCACGGAAGCCAGCATGACGACAAACAAAATCCCTGTCGTGGGAAACGTGGCGATACTTTCCGGCACGATCTTTTTTGAAGCCAAGGACCCGGCGATGGCCAGCGCCGGGATCAGTGTGGAAAACCGGCCAATCAGCATGGCCAGCCCCGTGGTCAGATTGTAAAAGACTGAATCCGCATTCAATCCGGCAAAGGCCGATCCGTTATTGCCGGAAGCCGATGCGAAGGCGTAAATCACTTGAGAAAGGCCGTGCGGCCCGGTATTGGTGATGCCGGCAAGCCCCGCATGGGTGGAGACGGCGATGCCCGATAAAATCAAAAGCAGCATGGCGGGCGTGAGAATAATCGTAAGCGCCATGAGCATTTCCGCAAGCTCCATTTTTTTGCCCATCAGCTCCGGCGTCCGCCCGATCATCAGGCCCGCCAGAAACATCGTGAGGACGGCATAACTCAAAAGTCCGATGAGTCCCACGCCGACACCCCCGAAGATGACTTCTCCAATGGCGATGTTAAAGATGAGGATCAAGCCGCTAATCGGCGTCATGGAGTCGTGCATGGCGTTTACGGCACCGCAGGAGGTCACGGTGGTGGCGTGCGCGTACATCACGGAATGGATCAGACCGGTGCGGACCTCCTTGCCTTCCATATTAACACCGCTTTCCACGCCGGCTTGCGCGAGAAGCGGATTGCCCCGGGTCTCGCTCCAGACAAAAATGCTCAAGCCCGCCATATAAAGAAGCATCATCGCCGCAAAAATCGCCACGCCTTGACGCCTTTTTTTCAAGAGCGCTCCCAGCGTGAAGGGCAGAGCCGCCGGAATCAGCAGCATGCCCAATAATTCCAGAAGATCCGCAAGCGGCGTGGGATTTTCGAAAGGATGCGAAGCGTTGGCGTTAAAAAATCCGCCGCCGTTGGTACCGATTTCCTTGATGGCTTCCTGCGAGGCCACGGGCCCCAGCGCGATCGCCTGCTTTCCCCCTTCCAGTGTTTGCGCGGTAATCGAACCGGTAAACGTCTGCACGACACCCTGCGAAACCAGTACAACCGACCAGATCAGAGCCAGCGGCAAAAGGACATAAAGAATCGCGCGTGTCACATCCACCCAGAAATTGCCGATACCCGAGGCGGTTTTACGAAGAAATCCCCGAATCACCGCAGCCAAAACGGCCAGGCCCACCGCTGCTGAAAGAAAGTTTTGTACGGCAAGACCCATCATCTGCGTCAATACGCTCATGGTTTTTTCGCCGCTGTAGGATTGCCAGTTGGTATTGGTGACAAAGGAAATCGCCGCGTTGAGGGCCGTGTCCCAGCGGACGGGAGCGATTGAATTGGGATTCAGCGGAAGGAAACCCTGAACAAGCTGCAAAATGAACAGGGCCGCGATGCCAAGAACGCTGAAGCACACCAGAGCCAGAGCGTAAGTTTTCCACGGCATGTCTTCCGCGGCATCGACGCGAAACAACCGGTAAAGGAGCCGTTCCACCGGCGCAAGAAAGGTACTTCTTCCGGAAAACACATAGGCCACATACTCTCCCAGTCCAAAAGCCGGAAGCGTCAGAACAATAGGAAACAAGATCAGGCAAAGCCCGTCGGTAAATGTCATAGTCACCTCCTGTGGAGCATGATAATATTCTTTAAACGTAAAGGATCGATCAATCCGTTATCGGATTGGGCAAGCATGCAGCGGTGTTCAAAGTCCGGGTGGTGCGTGGTCCCGGAAAACATCCATGGCTATGTGATGCATTGAAGAGAAGAGAATAAACGTAATGATGATTTGAAAATGCCGGTTTTGTGGACGCCGGGTTTTGCGCAATGCAGGCTTTGCCTGCTCGGGCCGTACATTCGATACAAGAAGAATAGACATCTTCTATGTTCCTCCCATACGCCTACGAGGTTAGCTGACGGGCTCGGACCTGGAAGTGTCCTATTCTTTTGAAATTCGCCCCAAAAAACCTGGTTCCCCCGCATCTGCTAATCAACAGATCTCGGCATCATTTGAATGATGACCCACCCGCTACGCCCTTTTTAAAGAGTTGTCAAGAGGTATTTGTGTAACAAATTTGTATAGTTATTGGTGCGCTTTTGTTCTTATGTGTTATGGCGCAGCTGCGATTTTGGGCTGATGTTAAAAATAAAAAACCCGCTCCGGTTCCGTAAGGAGCGGGTTTTTTCAGTAAGGACTGTTTATTTCGAATAGAACCCTTTCCCAGCCTTGGCCAGTTTTTCCAGGAGAGGCGAGGGCGTCCAGTATTCGGCGCCGACC
>CAZDYR010000026.1:0-13023 GCA_964509625.1 uncultured Smithella sp.
AGATTGATTCGCTGATCAAGGAATCAAAAGGAAACGAAGTTAAAGTTGTCGTTCAGCGTGGCGACGAAGAAAAAACAATCATTTTAAAACCGAAACTGTCGAACGTAAAAAATATTTTCGGAAAAGAAGAGTCGGTTTATCGCCTGGGAATATCACCGGCAAGCAATATCCTGCCGATTATCGGTGAGCTGTCAGCGGATTCAGCCGCAAAGGAAGCGGGTATTGTTAAAGGCGATATCATCTTGTCTATTAATGATCAGAAGGTCTTCTACTGGGATGAAATAAGACCGATTATAACGGTGTCCCGGGGCCATGACGTCAGGATTCTTATACGGCGAGGCCATGAAGAAAAGATTGTAACCGTAAAACCGAAACTGTCCAAGGTTAAAAATATCATTGGCGAAGAGGAATCGGCTTATCTCCTTGGGATTTCAGCCGCCGGAAGTGTTCATGCCGTTGTCGGTGAAATGCGGTCTGATGCGCCTGCAAAAGAAGCCGGGATTGTAACGGGCGACAAAATATTATCGATCAACGATAAAAAAGTGTACAGCTGGGACGATATTAAGTCGATTCTGGACGGGGCTGAAGGCCGGGAAGCCAAAGTTGTTGTCGAGCGCGGCCAGAAAGAAAAGACCGTCACGGTCAATCTGAAATCATCCGGGTTTGGGGGGGTATCACCGGCCACCAGCGAAGTTATTGAAAAGAAAAATGCTGTAACGGCCGTTGCTTCTTCGTTGGACAGGACATGGGAATTAAGCAAATTGACCGTTATCGTTGTGGTCAAAATGATTGAAGGGGCCATTTCACCTCGGACACTCGGAGGGCCCATATTTATCGCGCAAACTGCCGGCAAGCAGGCCAAAGAGGGTTTTATAAGTTTTATCCTCTTTATGGCTGTGCTCTCTGTCAATCTGGGTGTCATTAATTTATTTCCCGTACCTGTTCTGGATGGCGGTCATGTCCTTTTCTATCTCATTGAAATGGTGACCAGGAGGGAAATCCCGTTGAAAGTGAAGGAATGGTCTCAACAAATCGGTTTTGTCGTCTTACTGATGTTGATGCTGTTTGTGATTATGATCGATATTGAAAGACTCAATATCAAAGCAATCAATGAAGTTATAAAATTTTTCAAATAGCATGCAAATCCTGGCTTTTGATACCTCATCCCAAACGGTCTCCGTTGCCATCTTACGCGATGAGGATATCCTTTATGATACGATCATGAATACGGGACAGAATCATTCAGAGGTGCTTCTGCCGTCCATCGATCAGGCTTGCGTTCTGGCGGGTGTTCATATTTCGCAGATTGATTTGTTTGCCTGCACGATAGGACCAGGTTCGTTTACAGGACTACGGATAGGTCTCAGCACAATGAAGGGCTTGATGATGGCCACAGGGAAACCGGGTGTGGGAGTTTCATCCCTCCAGGCACTGGCTCTCAATGTGGGTCAAGCGGAGAAAACGGTCGGATCGATGATCGATGCCGGTCGCGGACAGGTTTACCTGGCCTATTTTCAGTATGATCAGGACGGTCATTTAAATCAGCTTGGATCCGAACAGGCTCTGGATCCGCAAAAAATCGGTGAGTACTCCGGGCATGATGCCATCTACGTCGGTGACGGTGCGATTAAGTATGCCGGGGTGATCACTTCTTTTTTAAATCATAACAACACAATCGCATCCGATGAAAAACAATTTATTCATGCTTCATCTGTGGGATCGCTGGCGATTGCGAAATATCGCCGAAACGACCTGCTGCACCTGCAAAAGAGCATTCCTGTTTATTTGCGTTCTGCAGACGCACATCCGACAAAACCACTCTTTCCTTAAAAAGTTATTTAAAGGATTTGACTTCTTGATTCCTTCTGAATTCTGTTCAACAGATTTTCAGCTTTTTGGTTATAGGGATTTAAGGAAATAACAAAGTTCAATCTGCGGATGATATCATTAAGCTTAACGCTATCGGGAGAGACTTTATAAACGAGATATTGGATATTCGCCAGATTATAGTTTGTATCTTCGTGAAAGGGATTGATCGCAAGAGCCTTCCGGTAAACGGTTATCGCGTCGGTATAATCCTTGCCGATTTCATGCAGCAGACCTATGTTGTTCCAGGCGTCGGCATGGTCCGGATCCAGTTCCAGCACATTTTTAAACAGCCTCATGGCCGGGGCATAGTTTCCCAGCTGGAAATTGATTCTCCCCATATTATACAGGGATTTGACATGTCCGGGGTTGCGTCGAAGAATCTCTGAATATTGAGACAGCGCTTCATCATACATGTCATAGTTGTCATATAAGACCGCGAGGCAGAAACGAGGAGCATCATTCTGACAATCCATTTCAATCGCTTTTTGATATTGATGAATCGCGTCGTGATAATTTCCCTGCAATTCCAGAACATGGCCTATGTTTAAAACAGATTCCAGATTATCAGGATCAAGGTCCTTTGCTTGTTCATAGGATTGTTTTGCCAAATCAAACATGTCCATCTTTTCATAGACATAACCTACATTGTTTAAAGCATCGGGAGTTTCTGGCTCAATCTCCAGTATTTTGAGAAAACACTTTAAGGCTTCTTCATAATCTTCCTTATCAAGGTAAATAAAACCCATATTGACATATGCGTCTGCGACGTTTTCACCTTTGGTGATCAGATTTTTATAATGGGATATGACAAGCTCATAATCCTTGATGTGAACGTCATGTTGTTTTTTAGGTCTTTTTTTCTTCAGGAATTCTTTATCGGGTCTGTTCATATGACTCCATCGGTTTGATGACGACTTTACATCGATATTCTTTTAAGAATGTTGTCCTTGATTTCGTTCCAGATATACACGGGATCAGCAAGAGGTGAGCGCGTCAGCTGCGGATTTTTTCTGATAATCTGCGCGGCCCAGAAACCCGCCGACTTGTAAGCGCTTTCACGATTGAAAGATTTTACCCGTTCTAAAATATCTTTCGGAATGGCCAGATGTATCTTGTGTTCTCCGATAATAATCTCATCATGATCAGCAGATTCAAGTTTTTCAATTTCGACCTGGTCGTGTCCTGTTTCTTTTTCTGAAGTATTTGTCTCTGCTATCATGGCAACTTTATCGCGTGCTTCCGCATCGGACTCAAGGTCGGGATAATGTTCATTTTCAGACTCGTTCTCATTGTCCGGACCTGTTATGGATAACGTATTATTCGATGAGGCGTTTTCCACAGAGCGTTCAAACACGGAAGCCGGAGGCGCAAAAGAGATTTCTTCCGTTTCTTTCGCGGGAGATGTTTGCAAAAGAGGACCCATATACTCGGATTGCGTTTCTTCAGGGGTGGTCGTTGGACTGGAGAGCACCTTAATTGCTTCATCGTCCATTTCGATGATGTCAGAAATTTCGAAATCATCCGGTATGCTGCGTGATTTGCGTTTCTGTAAGGCAGGCTTGCTAAGCTTTTGAAATCTTTCACATACTTGATTAACAAGATCGGATGATATATAATCCGAATGATTGATTTCACCTGCTATTAAGCATAATTTGCAGATTTTATTAATAAGGCGCGGAACACCGTGATCAGAGTATTCCCAGATGACGCGAACAATTTCATCAGGGAATATCTTGATTTTTGTGCCGGCCAGTTTAAGTCTGGTTTCAATGTATATCTTAACCGCTTCTTCAGACGGGAGCTTGTCGATCCGGCCGTAAATACCGATGCGTTGAAACAGACTGGCTCTTTTAGGATGTTCCAGGCGCTGAGCCAGAGTTATCTGGCCCGCCAAAACCAGTGTAAAGAGGTTCCTTTGGTCATCCTGCATACTGGTTAGAAGGCGCATATTCTCCAGATTTGCCGGGGACAGAGCGTCCGCTTCATCAATGAAAATGATTATTTTTTTTCCTTTTTCCATCGTCGTGAATAAAAGCCGATGAAAGGTTTGCAGCAAATGAACTTTCCTGTTTTCCGGACAGGGTTGACCGGTAACCTGGCCAATAATTTCCTTGAGAAGCTGGGTAAAAGGTATTCCGGGATTTGTAATCACGACAGACTTGTATTTATCCGGCTCGAGGGAATCGATAATCAATTTCAAGGCGAGTGTTTTACCTGAACCAACCGCGCCAATGATTACGGCAAAGTCTTCATCAGCTTCCTTGATTGCGAAAATGGTTTCAGAAATAACCTTTTCCATGGATGCATGACAATCCGCATACATGGAGGGATCCGGTACGTTGTCAAACGGCGCCTTGTTTAAATTCCAGTATTCGCAATACATACGGCTCACATTATTCTTTGTTTAGTCCCGCTTATCCGATATGTTACCCCAATAAAAATCAAAAATATAGCTTAAAAAACAAACCCGGTTTCAGGAATGCGAAAAGGAGAACAACCGTCATCATAATCACAAGAAGATGATTTGATACGTGTATGCCGATGCAACGGCTGTGAATAGAAGTTCCATGTTCAGACTCGTTCTTCAGCTCCTTCAGCATCACCTCACGTACACCTCCATCAAGGGGACGAAAGAGACCAACATCTTGAAGTTATTCCTTATATTGTTATCGAATATATTTCATTGAAACTGAATAAGTTATAGGTGATTTGCATCACAAAAGTCTTATTTTTTCGAAAAAGGATTGCTTTAAAAGAAAATATTTATGGTCTATCATTTCAATTTCGCCGGCTTTCATCATGGCGCTGATGATCCTGCTGGCTGTTTCCCTGGAAACGGCCGCAAAATTAGCCAGATCTTTATGGGTCAGCTTGATATTGATGATTGTGCCGTCTTTTTCATCAGTGCCAAATTTCTGGCTGAATATCTTCAAAGCGGCGCGAACTTTATCACTGGCTTCTGCGAAGCCGAATATATTCAGCATGGACCAGGCATCCCGGAGGCGGGAGCATAAAAGCGAGATGAGCTTTTGAAGACTTTTTTCATTGCTCATGATCAGTTTGATAAAGTTGCTTCTGGTCACGAAGCCGATCATACAATCATCCATGGCAACAATGGTTGCGGGAGAGGTCTTGCCGTCTAAAATGGCCATTTCGCCGAAGTAGTCATAGCGCTTGTGGATGGCCAGCATAAGTTCTTTTCCGGCATCATTGTAGCGAATGACTTTGACTTTGCCCGAAACAATAAAATAAAAATATGCAGGGTCATCCTCTTCAAGTAAAATGACCTGATTCTTGAAAAATTTCTTAACGATGACAACGGATTCGATTTCAGACAACTCCCTTGGTGAAAGGCAGGCCAGAAAGGGAATATTGCTGCAAATTTTTAAGAATTCGTCCGAATTGAATTTCATGTGTTTAATTTTACAGGAAATAATCACAGATAGCAAACGCTTTATTACAGAATATATTTGTTGTATAAAGCAAAAAAGATTGAATGGCGTTTATAATGAATGTTTATTTTTTTTGCCAGGAAACATGGCGGCGGCCGGGAAAGGATTCAGGCATCTGGCGATTATCAGCTTTAGTGATGATCTCGATAATCATATGCTGGCCGTCCCCGGGGTGCTCCGATGATCATTTGCAGCAGCGGTTTGGACTTTCCAGCTTGCTGAAAACGAGAGTTCCGATAGCGTCTGTCGATGTTAAAAATAGTTATCCCCATGATCCCGGCGCGTTCACGCAGGGACTTTTTTTTCATCAGGATGACTTATATGAATCTACAGGACTCAACGGGAAGTCAACACTGGTCCGGAAAAATGTTCAGACAGGAAAAATCCTTCGGGAAGTCAAACTTCCCCGGGAGTATTTCGCTGAAGGAATTGCCTTGCTCAACGGGAAAATTTACCAGCTGACCTGGCGGAATCAAATTGCCATGATTTATGATGCCGGATCGTTTCAGACAATCGGGCAATTAAAATATCAGGGGGAAGGCTGGGGATTAACCTCCGATGGCAGATATTTGCTGATGAGCAACGGATCGCCAGAGATCACGTTTCGTGATCCTGATTCGTTCAGGGTGGTTCGGAAAATCAAGGTTCATGACGGTGACACACCTGTAGAGTATCTCAATGAACTGGAGTATATCAAAGGCGAGATATGGGCTAACGTCTTTACCCAGGATATCGTAGCCCGGATCTCTCCCAAAGACGGGCGGGTTATCGGCTGGATTGATCTATCGCTGCTTCGTGCTTATCTCCCACGGCATGCCAATGTGGATGTGCTGAATGGTATTGCTTATGACGAGGAGAGAAGGCGAATTTTTGTGACAGGCAAATACTGGCCCAAGATATTTGAAATTCAATTATCCGGTTTACCGGTTATCAAGCCTTAATTATCTTGACCGTAAGGATATTTTGCACTATAAGCCCCGCAGTTTAGATCGGAAGATATAAAGTGTCAGGAGGGAAAAATGAGAATTATACTATTGGGCGCACCTGGCGCCGGTAAAGGCACAGTGGCCAAGTTGTTGACGGAATTCGACGGATCCGTGCAGATCTCCACAGGCGATATTCTGCGATCAGCCGTCAAAGAAGGAACCCCGATGGGGAAGAAAGCAAAAGAGTATATGGATCGGGGAGATCTGGTGCCCGATGCCCTGATCATGGACATTATGGAAGCAAGGCTGCAGGAGCCGGATTGCCGGAAGGGTTTTATTCTGGACGGTTTTCCGCGCACCATTCCGCAGGCCCAGGAGCTGAAAAAACTGCTTGCCAAGCTGAGCATTCAACTGGATTTTGTGGCAAATCTCGATGTGCCTCGCGACGTTATTCTGGATCGTCTGACCACGCGCAGAACCTGCTGCAATCCCGGTTGTCAGGCGATCTACAACATTAAAAGCAATCCGCCCAAAGAAGACGGAACCTGCACATTGTGTAATCATCAGACCATTCAACGGGACGATGAAACGGAAGAGGCGATATCAAACCGGCTGGAAACATACAATCAGAAAACGGCTCCGTTGATCGGGTTTTATGAAAAAGAAGGATTGCTTAAGACTTTCCTGTCGCTCAGTTCAAAAGATACTGTTGCAGAGATCAAAAAAGCCCTGAAAGTTTAAAACTCAATAATGAATGATTGAGTATGATAAAGAACTGAATCCGGAACAGTATCGGGTCGTCATGGAAAAAGGCGGGCCGCTGCTTGTTCTTGCGGGAGCGGGAAGTGGAAAGACCCGGACGCTGACCTACCGGGTGGCGCGTCTTTTGGAATCAGGGGCGCCTCCGGAGAGCATTCTGCTGGCCACGTTCACAAATAAAGCGGCGCGCGCCATGCTGAACCGGGTGGAGAATCTTGTTCATTGTTACACCGGGAAAATCGTGGGCGGCACATTTCATTCCATCGCCCATCGATTCCTGCGAAGTTACGCTTTCCGCCTGGGTTATCAGAACAGTTTTTCCATTGTGGATAGTGAGGATGCCAGGCAGATTATCGCATCGGCAATGGCAGAACTGAAGATAGACGCCAAGCTCACCAGATTTCCCAAGAACAATATCATTGCGGATATGATCAGTCTGACGCTGAACACGGAAGTCACACTGGAAGAAGTGATTGCCTCGCGGTATCCGTTCTTTTTGCATTTCAGCTCTGAAATTCTTCAGATCGCCTGCCTCTATGAACAAAAAAAGAGAGACCTTAATGTGATGGATTTTGACGATCTGCTGGCCAATTGCCGCAGGTTGTTAAAGGAACATCCGGATGTTTTGCAGATCCTTTCCCGGGGATTCAATCATCTGCTGGTAGATGAATATCAGGATACCAATATCATACAGGCTGACATAATCGATATGCTGGCGTCCGCCCATCGCAACCTGATGGTCGTGGGAGACGATTCCCAGAGTATCTACTCTTTTCGCGGGGCGAACTTCGAGAACATAATCGATTTTCCCAGGCGATACCCGGACTGCAAAATATTCAAGTTGGAAACCAATTACCGCAGCACGCCGGAAATTCTCCATCTGGCCAACTTGAGCATCAACAACAATGAAAACCAGTATCCTAAAGCGCTTAAAGCCGTCCGACAAAAGGGGATGCGTCCGGTGATCGTTTCGGCGCAAAATGTTTTAAAACAGGCGGATTTCGTCGCACAGCGGATCTCGGAGCTTGCCCGAAGCGGCGTGCCGTTTCATGAAATCGCCGTGCTTTATCGCGCGCATTATCATTCCATGGAAGTGCAGATGGAGTTTGTTCGACGGGACATTCCGTTTGAAATCCGTTCCGGTATCCGGTTTTTTGAACAGGCTCATATCAAGGATGTGACGTCTTACATGCGGGTGCTGGTCAACGGGCATGACGAATTGGCCTGGCGAAGAATTTTGATGATGTGCCCCAAAGTCGGTAAGGCTACGTTTGAAAAAATATGGCGTTGGCTGAATGGTCAGTCAAATCCGGTTGAGGCAATGCTGGCGCCGGAGTTTCTGCGCTCCGTACCGAAATCCGCCCAGACAGGAGTCGGACGGTGCCGGCAGACCATGTTGGCGTTATTGTCGATCGATCTTACGGACCGGTCGCCGGAGAAGATCATTCAGGTACTGTTGGACAAGGGCGATTACCGGACATACATGCAAGACAACTATAGTGATGCGTCCGCAAGAGAAGAAGACTTGATTCAGCTTGGAAATTTTGCGTCAAAGTTTGACGGCATGGATGCTTTTTTAAATGAACTGGCACTTCTGACCAACATGTCGAAAGAAGAAGAAATCGAAGAAAGGGAAGAAGATAAAGTCGTGTTGAGCACTGTTCATCAGGCCAAAGGATTGGAGTGGTCCTACGTATTTTTAATCTGGTGCGCCGACGGCATGATTCCGCTTGCCCGCGCGCTCAAGGACCCCAGCGGTGAAGAAGAAGAACGGAGACTGTTTTATGTGGCCCTGACCCGCGCCAAAGACCAGCTTTATTTGAGTTATCCGGTGCTGGATTATTCCCGGACGTCCGGATCATCGGCCTTGAGCCCGTCGCGCTTTATCAGCGAAATAGCGCCCCTGTCCTCCAAAGACGAACAGCGCCCATTTGAACAATGGACGCTGTTTGACAATTACTGATTGCGATTTCTTACTGAACGATTTTCAGCGACAATTCCATCAACTGTTCGATACTGACTGTAGACGGGCAATCCGACATGAGATCGGATGCTTTTTGTGTCTTCGGGAAGGCGATGACGTCGCGGATGGAATCCGTTTTGGTCATGATCATCGTGAGGCGGTCCAGACCGAATGCCAGCCCGCCATGAGGAGGTGCGCCGAATTCCAGGGCGTCCAGAAGGAAACCGAATTTTCCGCGGGCGTCTTCGTCGGAAAGGCCAAGGGCGCTGAAAACCTGCGCCTGAACATCCTTGCGATGGATACGGATACTGCCGCCGCCGATTTCGGACCCGTTGAGCACCAGGTCATAAGCTCTGGCGCGGACTTTGCCGGGATCGGTCGTCATGAGGGGGATATCTTCGATGAAGGGCGACGTAAACGGATGATGCGTCGAGACAAAGCGCTTTTCGTTTTCAGAGTATTCCATGAGCGGAAATTCCGTAATCCAGGTAAAGGCCAGGGCGTCCGGATCGATCAGGTTGAGTTTTTTACCCAGGTTGAGCCGCAGATTGCCCAGCGAGTCATTGACCACTTTGGGAGCATCGGCCACGAAGAAGATGATGTCGCCTTCTTTGGCGTTCAGGGCCTGTCCGATGTCTGAAACTTCTTCAGGCTTGAGGAATTTGAAAATGGGAGAGGTCCAGTCGGCGGCATTGACTTTGGCCCAGGCCAGACCTTTGGCGCCGTAAATCGCCACAAAATCTTTCAGGCCGTCAAGGTCTTTGCGTGAAAGAGAAGAGGCCTGATCGGCTTTGATGGCTTTCACCACGCCGCCTGATGCCGCCACTTCGGCAAAGAGCTTGAAGCCGGAGTCTTTTACGATGGAGGTCAGATCAACGATTTCCATGCCGAAACGAATGTCCGGATTGTCTTTGCCGTAACGGGCCATTGCATCGGCATATTTGAGCCGCGGGAAGGGAAGTGTCAGGTCTTTGTTCAAACAGGCCTTGAAGATCGCTTTCATCAGACCTTCCATCATGTTCATGATGTCTTCTTCCGAAATAAACGACATTTCCACGTCGATCTGCGTAAATTCGGGCTGACGGTCGGCGCGTAAATCTTCGTCGCGGAAACATTTGACGATCTGGAAATAGCGATCAAAACCGGACACCATCAAAAGCTGTTTGAAAATTTGCGGCGACTGGGGCAGGGCGTAGAACATGCCTTTGGAAATGCGGCTGGGCACCAGATAGTCGCGCGCGCCTTCCGGCGTGCTTTTGGTCAGAATCGGCGTTTCCACTTCGATAAACCCGTTGTCGTTGAAATACTGGCGGGTGGCAATCGCCAGCTTGCTGCGCAGGAAAAGGTTCTTTTGTATGGCCGGGCGGCGCAAATCCAGATAACGGTATTTGAGCCGGACGTTTTCCGAGGTATCTTCTTCATCAAAAGAAAAGGGAGGCGTTTTAGATTCATTCAGAATATCCAGTTCGGAAATCACAACTTCAATCCGGCCTGTGGAAATGTTGGGGTTGTCCATGCCCTCGGGACGTTTGCGCACCTTGCCTTTAACGGCCAGAACGTATTCGCTGCGGATTTTGTGGGCTTCGCCGTGGACGGCTTCACCGGCTTCCGGGTTGAATACAATCTGCACAATGCCTTCGCGGTCCCGCAAATCCACGAAGATCACACCGCCGTGGTCCCGGCGGCGCTGTGCCCATCCAAACAGGATGACTTCATTTCCGACATCGGCCAAGCCTACCTGGCCGCAGTAATGTGTTCTTTTTTCTTTTGAAATAAACTGACTCACAAATCTTACCTCTCTTTTAAAATATTCGTTAAGACCTCCGGCATCTGATCCAGAGGCAGGTTTTGCTGATCTTTTGTTTTCATATTGCGAAGCGGAGCGCTGTTTTCTTCCATTTCTTTTTCACCGATAATCAGGGTGAAGGCGCTGTTCAGCTTATCGGCGCGCTTCATCTGACTTTTGAGGCTTTTATTGGAATAATCCATGGAGGCGCGTATGCCTGCGCGGCGCAATTCGTTGGTGAGGCGAAAGCCGAGCTTCTGGGCTTTTTCTCCCAGTGCGGCAATAAAGACGTCTGTCTCAGCGCCGTTTGTGGAGGCGGCAGGCAGGCAGGCAATCAGCCTTTCCATGCCGATGCCGAAGCCGATGCCGGCAACTTCGGGACCGCCCAGGAAGCTGACCAACCCATCGTAGCGGCCGCCGCCGGCCAGGGAATTTTGCGCGCCCAGGGCGCCGGATTTTACTTCAAATGCGGTTTTGGTGTAGTAATCCAGACCGCGCACCATCTTGGGATTCACCGAAAATGGTAAATGCAGATCGTTCAAAAACGATTTTACAGATGAGAAATGTCCGTCGCACTCCGGGCACAAATAGTCAAGAATCTGCGGGGCGCCGCTGATGACGGACGCGCAGGTTTCCACCTTGCAGTCGAAAACACGCAGAGGATTAGTGGAGATGCGGCGCTGGCAATCCGGACACAGAGCGTTTTCCGATCCTTTCAGAAAATCGACCACCGCTTTGGAAAACTGCGGACGGCAGGCCTTGCAGCCCAGGGAGTTGATTTCGAGAGACAATTCGGCAAGCCCCACCGTGTCCAGAAAATGGATCAGCATGAAAATGACTTCCGCGTCGGACGCGGGAGTGTCGTCGCCGAAAAGCTCGACATCGATCTGGTGAAACTGGCGGAAGCGGCCCTTTTGCGGTCGTTCCCGGCGGAACATCGGCCCGATGGTGTAGAGTTTCGTAATCGGGTCGGAGGTAGACATGCTGTGTTCAATATAAGCCCGAATGACAGACGCCGTCGCTTCCGGACGCAGGGTTAGAAGTTCGTCGTCGCGGTCGCGAAAGGTGTACATTTCTTTTTCAACAATATCGGTTGTTTCTCCGATACTGCGCTGAAACAACGCCGTTTTTTCCATAATCGGCACACGGATTTCACAAAAACCGAAACACTCGAAAATCCTGCGGGCCTTTAATTCCACCTGATGCCAGGTTGGTGAATCCTTGGGCAGGATGTCCTTAATTCCTTTAATTGCTGTAATTTTTTCCATCATCATGTTCCGAGACACGTTTGTTCCGGATCGTTCCGTATTTGAGTTTCACAAATAAATCGGTAACTTCTAGCACATCATCTGATGGTTGGCAATTAATAATTATTCGGGGCGGCCAGCAGAGAACTCTCTTTTCACCCAGGGAGTAATTTTAATCGTTTTTCCATCCGAATACACTGAAATCGCTCCATCTTTATCAGTCCGGAAAACATCAGCTCCGGCGGATGTGTAACGATCAAGAACGGCGGGATGCGGATGGCGGAAAATATTATTCTTCCCGGCGCTGATGACGGCAAAACGGCAGGAAACCGCACGAATGAAATCTTCGGAACTTGAATGAAGGGAGCCGTGATGCGGCACAAAAAGGAGATCGCTTTTTAAATGTTGGCCCGAATGAATCAAATGAGATTCAACCTTGCCGGAAATATCACCCGTGACGAGAAAACGCGTCGATCCGAATGTGATTTTCATAACCAGGGAAGCGTCGTTGGTTTCATCATAGGACGTCGTCTGATTTTTTTGAAACGGCGGATACAGCGGCCACAGACACTCGAAAAAAACACCGGAAATCTTTTCAGGAGATGACTGCGACGACAGACTTTTAACTGTTATTTTACGGTCATTAATTGTTTTTTCAAAAAGACGGAAAAGATCATCATCCGCTTTCAACCCGGTCCACCATACTTCCCGGACATCAAAGTAATTCAGAACGTGAATCAAGCCCTGAAGATGATCTGGATGCGGATGTGTGAGAACGACGATATCAATTTTTGTTAGTCTTTTGGCATAGAGAAGCGGTGCGACGACGGAGCTGCCCACATCAAATGAACTGTCATGAAAGCCCCCTCCGTCAATCAGCATATTGATGCCCTGCGGCATTTGGACCAGTGTGGATGCGCCCTGTCCGACGTCGATTGCCGTTATTTTCAAATCCGTGGCATATTTGTCCTTTACGGCCAGGTAAGCCGCATCGGCAAGAATCAATGCCGCAGATATCAGA
>CAZDYR010000027.1:0-8531 GCA_964509625.1 uncultured Smithella sp.
AAATAAGATATATTTTCCTTCATCTGTTTTTCAAAATAAAAAATTTAAAAGGGGTGTCCAATGAACAGAGCAGAGTTAGTCGATGAAGTAGCGAAAGCAACATGCACCAAGAAAGAGGCTGATGCAGCGGTTAGCGCCATTTTGGCGGCAATCCAGAAAGCACTCAAAAAAGGTGACAGCGTAACATTGGTGGGATTCGGCACCTTCGCCGTGAGCAAGAGAAAAGCTCGCAAAGGCAGAAACCCCCAGACGGGCGAAGTCATTAAAATCGCCGCCAAGAAGGTCCCCGTGTTCAAAGCCGGCAAAGGCTTCAAGGACGCAGTAAAGTAATCATCAATCGCAATTATTAAACATGAAAAGAGCCGTTACCCTGAAAAGGGGACGGCTCTTTTTAGTAGGACGCGAAGTTCAAGAGCAGAGACTGAGGAAGATAGTAAGCTGAACGATCCCAAACGTGACGCGACCTGTGTTCAGTATGGCCGCTGATTGCCGGGGCACCAGTTTTATTCTTCAAGATGAAAATAATCCTTGATGCTCTCCTTTTCTAAAGGGGCATTTAAGGGGATTTGGGCAAAGTCCAGGATAGTCCCGCTTCTTTAAGAAGAGTGGCAGATATTGAGTGAAACAAAAAAGGCAGGACCGTTTTGGCCCTGCCTTTTATTCTTTGCGAATGGTGCTTGTGTTTATTTTTTTCTACGAATGCCTGCAATTCCGAGTAAGCCCAGACCCAGAAGGATCAAGGTTGCCGGTTCGGGAACGGCCGTTGCTCCATAAAGGGTCACGTGTGATATAGAGCCCCGCCCATCAAACCAGAAGTTAACCAATTCGAGATTGTCTGTTCCATTCCAAGCCAGAGCATTATTAGAACCTGAAGTTAAGTTAAATAAATACCAGGCAGGTTTAGCATTTCCGTCTTTGACCAGCAGATATTTTGGATCACCAACAATATTTGGCCCCATCCATGTTATTGTTGCATCGCTTGGGTCTTCGTTGTTATTGCTATCTTCAAAGTTTGAGAAAACTGTTTCGTAACTGCTTGCAAAAAGACCTGATTCTGAACCTCCAAAATCGCTCTTATAAAGCTCGATGGCTCCAATAATGGAACTCTCAATTGCAGAATCAATCTCGTCTTGAGAGGTCTCATTTCCTGATAAGATTGGTGTTGATGCACCTGTCCCATAAATTGTCAGGGAGTGCGCCGGCAAGCCAAATGTCAAAATTCCGCAAACAACTAACAGAGTCATTAAATACTTTTTCATATTCACCTCTTAAAAAAATCAAATTCTATCTACAAATAAGCAATTGTTATACCTTTTATAAGAGCCAAACATTGTAATTACAATAAGTATTTGATATTAATATTAATATTTTAAATATTAGTATCTGTATGGAGCTTCACATATTTTTCTGAAACTCCTGATTTGTAAAGTATTCCGACAATAATTGAGGGTTAAGACAACACGAGTCAGGCATCAAATTAATTAAGTAGCGAATATAACGCAATGTATTACAACTTTCTGTCGGGATCGATTTTGTAAAAAAAACCGACACACGGAACTGGTTATTTTCTCATTTGCCCGTGTGCCGGTATGGTATTGAATTTACTTGTACAACGCGTCGATCCGATCTTTGAAATTGTCCAGAACTACTTTGCGTTTGAGTTTCATAGTCTGGGTGAGCATGCCGTTGTCCAGGGTGAAAGGCTCCGGCAGGATCAAGAACTTTTTCGGGATTTCATAGCCGCCGAATTTGCCCTTCAGATGATTGGTAATAACCGTGCTGAACATATCGACGACGTCCTGACGGGCAACGAGTGCTTTGGCGTCTGCCGGCAGTCCCTTTTCTTTGGCCCAGCTTTGAAGCACATCAAAATCAGGAACGACAATGCAGATATTGAAGGGGCGATTCATGCCGTAAATAACAGCCTGCTGGACATAAGGCACCAGGCAGATCTCCTCTTCCAGGGAAACGGGGAAGCAGAATTTGCCGTTTTCCAGCTTGTACTGCTCCTTGATGCGTCCGGTGATGAAGAGGAATCCGTCTTTGTCCAGGCGTCCGCGGTCGCCGGTGCGGAATCCGCCGTCGGTTGTCATGGCGGCGCGCGTGTCTTCCGGCCGGTTGTGGTAGCCTTTCATGACATTGGGGCCGTAAATGATGATTTCGCCGTCCGTCGCGCCTTCCTCCACCACGGAGGAGTCAATCACGATCCTGACCTTGTCGATGGCTTTTCCGACACTGCCCAGCCGGTAGCTGTAAGAGGCGTTCATCGTGGCTGCGGGCGACGTTTCCGTCAGTCCGTAGCAGTCGTAGATGGGAATGCCGATGTCAAAGAAAAACTGCGCGATTTCGGGATTCATGGCCGCGCTGCCGCTCATGGCTCCCAGGATTCTTCCGCCTAGACGTTCCCTGATTTTAGAGAAGACGATTTTATCCGCCAATCTGAATTTGAGATTGGTCATGAAATCCGATTGCCCTTTTGCCGCCAGTTCCCGCTTCTTTTTCGCCGCGTTAACACCCATCTCGAACAGAGCTTTGGCCAGACCGCCTTCCTTGTTCATTTTGGCATAAAGGCCCGCGTAAATCCGGTTGAAGACGCGCGGGACGGCAACCAGGAAAGTGGGTTTGACTTTGACAATGTCATCAACGATGGTGGTCGCGCTTTCCGCCAGGCCCAGAGCGCCGCCCAGCCGGATGATCGCGAAAAGTTCGCCGGTCTGACCGAAGGAATGAGCCCAGGGTAAGATCGCGAGGGTCAGTGTATCGCGTCCGTCATTTTTTTCCAGTTCGGGATACATTTTGAGGCCGGCCATGGAATTGCTGGTGAAATTGCCGTGCGACAACAGAACGCCCTTAGGGTTGCCGGTTGTGCCCGATGTGTAGATGAGTTCGGCGATGTCGTCCGGTTTCGGGATCCGGGGCGGGACCGGATGGGCCGCTCCCGACTTTTCCAGCGCGGCCATCGAATTTTCACCCTGAGCATCGATGACAATAATATGCTGGAGCGTGGGAATTTCTTTTGTGAAGGTTTTGATCTTTTCGTAAATTTCCGGTTTGGAGACGAAAAGCACTTTGATCTGGCTGTCGGTGACGATGTATTTCCAGATCTGGACGAGTTCCGCTTCGTACATGGGAACATAACGCGCGATTCGTCCCCAAGTGGCGAACGCCGCTATAATCCATTCCAGGCGGTTATTGGCGATGATGCCGACGGCGTCGCCTTCACTTACGCCAAGCTGGGCCAGGCCGGCCCGTAGATTGTCGATGCGCGTGTTGATTTCACCGCGCGTCGCCCATTCGTAAACACCGTCTATGTTCTTGGTGCCCACGAGTCTTCTGTCGGCGTGTTTGGAAACGCTTTCCTGCCACCAGTCAACCAGGTTGTCCGGTTTGTCGAGTTGAAATGCATGCATAAAATATCCTCCTTGTGCTTCCTGTGCGAAAGCAGCCTCCCTTTTTTGCCTGCCGACAACTCTGGTGGGGATCATATGTTATTTCCGGGGCAAATTCAAATTAAAACGGTTTGGAAAGTTAAAATGAGATCGTGTGATAGGATTATCGAGGAATATTATCAAATATGCATGTATCTTAAAGCTGTAAATCGCGGCAATAAAGCTATTGATATGGGGATGTATCATTAAAATTTCAGGCGGTAAAAAAATACAGCTGAGCGAACAGACGGTATGGAAAATCCCCGCTCCCGATTACGAAAACGGGGATTATTTCAAAAAGAACCGGAAAAGAATCAGGCGCCTTCACGGAACAGCGAGGTTCTGCCACCGTCCACCACCAGATCGTGGCAGTTTACAAAGCTGCCTTCGTCGGAAGCAAGGTAAAGCGCCGCGTAGGCGATGTCTTTGTCCAGACCGGCACGGGGCAGGGGTGTGGCCTTGGCCAGGCTGGCTTTCAGCTTTTCCATTTTTTGCGCGTTTTTTTCGTCGGTCAGCGTGTTAGCCACCTGGGAACCGCCCCAGAAGATCGGCGTGGCAATTGCGCCGGGTGAAATGCTATTGACACGGATGCCAGACGGGCCAAGCTGAGTGCCGGCAAGGCGGGTGATATGGGTGACTGCCGCTTTCGCGGCGGTATAAAGATAACCGCCCTGGTTCATGCGGATGGCCGCGACGCTGGAATTGTTGATGATGCAGCCGCCGCCCTGCGCCTTCATGACGGGGGCCGCGTGCTTCATGCCGAAAACAACCGCGCCTAAAAGCAGATTCATGCTGTAGTTGAAATCTTCCGGTGTTACCGTTTCCAGGGTGCCGCGATCCGGGCCGCCCGCGTTGTTGAACAGGCAGTCCAGTCTGCCGAAGAGGGACACGGCCAGATCGATCATCGCCTTGATGTCCGCTTCCACCGTTACATCAGCGCGCTGGTAAACGGCATTTGCTCCCAGGCGTTTGGCCAGTTGTGCGCCCTTGTGCTCGGAGCGTCCTGCGATGATGACTTTGGCGCCCTCGGCCACGAAGACTTCGGCCGTTGCCGCGCCGATTCCGCTGGTTGCGCCGGTAATAATCGCTACTTTGTTTTCCAATCTCTTGCTCATATTTTGACTCCTTAAAATGGATTTATTGACATCACGCACCAATCAACGGGAGCATGGATAATATTCTCAGGGAACATTGTCAAACCAATTTTCTTTGCTCGATATTTGTGGTATTGAATAAATCAACAGCAGCCTACTGGCTGTTCGTGAGTAAAACACCAGCCGTATTGAGAGAAACAGATCCGCCGGACTTCAAATTCATAAAGGAGTATTTATGAATCAGCCCGAATTGACCCAACAGGCTTTAAGTATCCTGCGCAGCGGGGAGAATTTTCAGTGGTATGTCATACCGCTTCTGGCTCTGGTCATCTATATTTACACCAATGAAATCAGCAAAAGAAACTGGAAAGGCATCGCCGCCGGCCTTTCGCTTTATTTGGTGCACTGGTTTTATGAGATAGCAAACGCGCTGATTCAATACGGAAGCGGACATGCTCTCTGGACGGTGCCAGCAGGAAGCTCTTTTCTGATCCTGATCGGCGTCGGCATCGAACTGAGCCTGATGTTTTCGGTCGCCGGTCTGGTGATGAGCAAAATTCTGCCGGAAGATCCCAAACTCAAAATTCTGGGTATCAACAACCGCATCTTCTTCGCCGTAGTCAATGCGGGCCTGTTTTCGATTATTGAAATCTTCCTGGCGATGACGCCCGCTTTTCACTGGGTCTATCCATGGTGGGGCGCATTACCGGTTTTCATTACGGTCTATATACCTTTTTTTGTAATTTCATTTTTGTGCTACGACTGGAAGCCGAAGACGCAGGTTGCCGTGATCGCCGCATTGTTCACGGTGGATGCTTTGATGATGATGATTTTCGCGGGCATCCTGAACTGGATATAAAAAATTCAAGGAGGATAAAGATGAAACTGCCGGAATATGTGACAGCAAAAGAAGTGGCGCGCGTTTGCAAGGAGATCGGCCTGACCGATTGGTCCAAAAGAAAGACAGATGTTGTATCGGCCGGGGAAGCCGCTAAAATTCTGAAGATCGTCAACGTCGAGAAAATGAAAATTCCCCCGGAGGATTTCCGCATGGGGCTTGCGGTGGAACTGGAACACGGGACCAGATTCAAGGATGCCAATGTCACCAACAATCATCCCCTGCTCACGGGGAAAATTGTTTTGGCGCATCTGAAGGAAACGATGGATTACTACCGCAGAATTGATGTGGCCGAGATCGAGGGCGATCTGCTCAAGGCGATTCTTTCGGGGAATCTGGTGAAGATTAAATCCAAGTACAAGAAACTTGCCGCGGCGCAAAAGGCACTGGGTGAAGTTGTTGCCAAACAGTTGAAGTAGTCTGTCCTGTTTAGGCGAAGAAAAAAAACAGAAATCATTCCTCTGTGAATCATGGACACAAGTAATTTCAACTCTGACTGCACAGGAGATTGCTGATGAATCTGATCATGAAATGGTTCACCGGGATATGGATTGTGTCCAGGCGATCGCGGATACTGGCCTGCTCCATCGGTTTTTGTCTTTTCCTCCATGCGGGCGCCGCCTTCTGCGACGATCCTGAAAACAACTGGAACAAAACATCGGGGCCTATACCCATTGTCAATCAATCACCAATCCAGCTTCTGTTTCTCCAACCTCCTCCGGACCGGGCGGAGATTTATCCGAAAAACAGGTTTTCAATCAACCTGGCCACCACCATGACGAATACCCTGTTGTGGCAGGACACCGGCATCTACTCCGGATACGTTGATATGGAAATGATCCGGACGAGCCTGGAGATGAGGTACGGGGTCTTTTCACGCCTGGAAGTCGCCATGTCCGTGCCCTTTATGTATGGTTACGGCGGTTTTATGGATCGCTCCATTCTGGAGGTTGAAGAATTGTTCGGCTCCGTGAGAGATTTGAGGGGAAGAGAAGATTTAACCGGAACCGTCAATCGCTATACATACGTTATCAAGAAGAATGACAGGGTCTTTATTCAGGGCAAGGATGAAGCTTCGGGACTGGGGGACGTTTCACTGAGGGTCAAAGGGAAAATCCTGAACGAGGGGGATATCGCTCCCTGTCTGAGCGCTCGGCTCTCCGTCAAGATCCCGACAGGGGATGACGGCAGGGCGTTTGGAAGCGGGGAAATGGATTTCGCGGGCGGCCTGCTGCTGCAGAAAACATACCGGCGGTTTACGACCTATCTAAACGCCGACGCCGTTTTCCCGGGGCAGGCTTTCAAAGACGTGGATGTTTCTCTGAAGCCTTTTTACAATATTATGCTGGGCGCCGAGTACAAGCTCAGTGATAGCATCTCGGGGTTGATGCAGTTGTCCTATTTAACCCGTCCGTTCAAGCACACGGATCTTGACATGCTGGATCACAGAATTCTGGATCTGCTGCTGGGCGCGAGCTATATGACAAAAAACGGCTTCAACATGCAGATCGGGCTGGTTCAGGATATTTCAGGATCTTCAGATGCCGGAGCTGACATTACTTTTTTTCTGAACCTCGGAAAGAACTTCTGAAAGCAAGTCTTGTGCGGATGATCAGCCTCTTCGCGAAGGCGATTTCGCCAGCGTGACATTCAATGGCGCACCTTGCATTGTGATGCGACCAGCTTCAAAAGCTGTGGTGACGGACGGTGCAGGGATCCGGCTATGGCTCCCTTTTAGAAATCATTTTATTGACAAGCAGAGCTTTGTGTTATTAAATGCGGTCATGCATGTGCAAAGCCTTACACTGCTTACGTCAGACTATCCGACAAAAGAAGCTTATCCTTTTAATCTGCCCGTTTTCCGGAACACAAAACGTGTGGCTTTTGATTCGCCGGTAACGCTGTTTGCCGGCGAAAACGGATCCGGGAAATCAACCCTGCTTACCGCCATCGCCAGGGCCTGCGGTATTCATATATGGCAGGAAACAGGCAGAACACGCTACGATCATAATCCTTATGAAGAGAGGCTGGGTGATTACCTGTCCATTCAATGGAAGGACGGCAGAGTTCCCGGTTCTTTTTTCGGTTCTGAAAGCTTCCGCCACTTCCGGCAGATTCTGGATGAGTGGTCGGCCGCTGATCCCGGTCAGTTGAACTATTTCGGCGGGAAATCTCTGATGACCCAGTCGCACGGCGAGTCGCTCATGTCTTTTTTTAATGCGCGCTATCAGCTCAAAGGGCTTTATCTGCTTGACGAACCGGAAACGGCGCTCTCACCCGGAAATCAGCTCAGGCTTCTGGACTTATTGACCAGGGCCGTTGATTCCGGATCAGCCCAGTTTATCATGGCCACCCACTCACCGATTCTACTGGCATGCCCTCGTGCCGTGATCTTTGATTTCAATCACGATCCTTTGCAAACGATCCGGTATGAAGAGACTGCGCACTACAAGATCTATAAAAAATTTCTAGAGCAGATAGACCCGTAAGATCCGCAATGTCCTGAAGAAAGAAAAAAAAGTAGAAGCCATTTCGCAAAACATGCGAAGTTCATCACCGTGGCAAACGACCTGTTTAAGATCAGCAAAACCAACGCATTTATTTCAAGTTAGCCTGGCCGACAGCCGATAGGATGTCATCTGAAAGGCCGCATATTAACCGCTGTGCGATACCTCATGTACTGTCATGCTTGTTCAGCTTCCAGAACCGGGAAATGCCGGTGGTGTGATAACGGTTACAGATTTTTAATAGATTTCATACGATAGGAGAATTGTCAGCTTGACAAGGATGATCATAATAAGATAATATTAAATTAAATAAAATTAAGTTAGATTAAATCAGATTAAGTAAAGTATTAGGCTCTTTTCGGAGAAAAAATGATTCAAAAACATGGTATTGTGGCGCTTGTGATTATTCTGTTTACTGGAATGCTTGTATTTCCGGTGGTTACGGGATTTGCGAAACAACCTTTAAAGTCATCTTCCGATCGAGGCACGAAATCCAATAATGTCAGCCGGGTTCCCCGGGGCCTTGTGCTGCATTCCGCCGCAGTTCTGGTGGAGGATCAGCAAACCGGCGAACTTCTGCTTCATAAAAAAGCGGCGGCCATCG
>CAZDYR010000027.1:8541-12972 GCA_964509625.1 uncultured Smithella sp.
GTACCGATCGCGTCCATCACCAAGCTGATGACAGCCATGGTCGTGCTGGATTCCGAAAGCGATCTCGACGCGCTGATCACCATTCAATCCGATGATATCGATACCCTTCGCCACAGCCATTCCCGACTGCCGGTGGGGACGCAACTGAGACGCAGAGATGTTTTGCTGATTGCCCTGATGGCGTCTGATAACCGGAGTGCCCACGCTCTGGGGCGGACTTATCCGGGCGGTTTTGAGGCCTGTGTCGCGGCCATGAACGCCAAGGCCCGTTCGCTGGGGCTTCTGGAAACACGTTTCGTGGACAGCACGGGACTTTCCAGCAGTAATGTCTCTTCGGCCCGCGATCTGGTTCGTCTGGTGGATGCCGCGCACCGCTATCAGATGATCCGCGAATACACAACCTGCAGACAGGCCGCCATCCGGTCGGGCCGGCATGTTCTGGAATTCCGCAATACGAACCGTCTGGTTCAGAATCCCCGCTGGGAAATCGGTCTTTCCAAAACAGGCTATATTGGCGAGGCGGGGCGATGCCTGGTGATGCAAGCCCAGGTTGCCAACCGTCCCTTGCTGATTGTTCTGCTTGATTCCCAGGGCAAACTGACCCGCCTGGGGGATGCCAACCGCATCAAAAAATGGCTGGAAGACACCTATCCGGAATTCAGAACACGCAAAGGATGATCATCCGGAGCCGCTGGGTTTGAAGAACGCCCGTTCTTTTTCTTTTGCAGGCCATTCGTGATCTTTATTGACTCCCGGTTCTAAATTTGCTAAGTCACTTCAGGCTTAAGAGTCTTAAAACTCCAATGGACGGAAGCTTGAAATGATTGATCTGCATACACATTCCCTTTTCAGTGATGGCGAGCTTATCCCCTCGGAGTCCGCCCAGCGGGCTTACGCCGCGGGCTATAAGACGATTGCCATAACCGATCACGCTGACTATTCCAATATTGATTTTATCATTCCACGGATTATCAGGGCATGCACGGCCATCACCTCCAAAGGCAACATTCAGGTTTTGCCGGGGCTGGAGCTGACGCATGTGGATCCTTCCGATATCGCCCCGCTGGCGGCTGAAGCCAGAAAGCTGGGAGCGAAAATTGTTGTCGTACACGGCGAGACCCTGACGGAACCGGTGCCGCCGGGCACGAATCTGGCCGCCATTCAGGCGGGTGTGGATATTCTTGCCCATCCCGGCCTGATTACCGATGAGGAAGTCCGTCTGGCGGCGCAAAACGGCGTTTTCCTGGAAATAACAACCCGCAGAGGACACAGCTTCACGAACGGCCATGTCGCGCAAACGGCCAGAAAATACGGCGCGCAGCTTCTGCTCAATAACGATGCCCACGCACCGGGTGATTATGTCGGCGGTAAAATGGCCGCGAGTATCGCACGCGGGGCAGGTTTATCCGACAAAGAGATTGCTTCCCTGTTTGAAAATTCCCAAAAGCTGGTACAGAGGGCCTGTGTGTAATGAGTCATTCCGTTTCAAGGCCTTTGAAAATCTGCCTGCTGACCTATCGGGGCAATCCCACCTGCGGTGGGCAGGGTGTTTACATCAAACATCTAAGCAAAGCCCTCGCTGATGAAGGTCACCGGGTGGATGTGATCTCCGGACCGCCTTATCCCCATCTGGATGACAATGTCCGCCTGATCAAAATGCCCAGCATGGATCTTTATCATCCGGACCATCTTTTTCGTCCCGATAAAATCAGTGATCTGGCCAACCCGATCAATCTGTATGAGTTTCTGAATGTGTGCACGGGCAGTTTCCCCGAACCGTTCACCTTCGGAGAAAGGGTTTATGCCTACCTGAAAAAGCATAAAAACGATTATGATATCGTTCACGATAATCAATGCCTTGCCTACGGCATCGGCAGACTGGCCCGGAAAGTCATGCCGACCATCGTCACGATTCATCATCCGATCACGGTGGACCGGCAGGAAGACTATAAAGTCGCCCGGACGATCCGGCAGAAATTCCGCGTATACCGCTGGTATACCTTCATCAGTATGCAGTTGAAAGTCGCGAAACAGTTTTCGCATATCATCACGGTTTCGGAATTCACTAAGAAGGATATCGCAAAAGAGTTCTCGCTGGACGAGAACAAATTCCGCGTTGTGCATAACGGCATCAACAACGAATTCTTCTATCCCAAACAAAACGGGCCGAGGCCCGAAAACGCGTTGATCGTGACCAACAGTGCGGACACGCCTTTGAAGGGGCTCAATTTTCTGCTGGAGGCTGTGGCTGAAATCCGCGCCAGACAGCCCATCCGGTTGACTGTTATCGGTCAGCCGAAGAAAGACGGCATCATTGAAAATCTGGTGAAAAAACTGGGCGTGGGAGACATTGTTCATTTTACGGGACGCATTGATAACGAGGAATTTGCCGATTACTACGCCAAATCCACCATTGCCGTCGTACCTTCGCTGTATGAAGGTTTCGGCATTCCCGCCGCCGAGGCGATGGCCTGCGGCGTGCCGCTTATCTCAACTTCGGGCGGGGCGCTGCCGGAAGTTGTCGGCGACGCGGGCATGATTGTGCCGCCCGCGGACACACAAGCGCTGGCCCAGGCCATTATGCGGTTGTTGAACGCACCGGAAGAGCGAAAGAAATACGCGCAAGCGGGGCTTGCGCGCGTCCATTCGGTTTTCAGCTGGAAGAAAGCCGCCGAGGAAGTTGCAGAGGTCTATCGCGAGGCAATCCATGCTTACAGTCGATTTTCATGAGCTGAAGCTAAAACCCGGCTTTGCGGTACTGGACGCCGGATGCGGAAGCGGCAGGCATTTACGCGCCCTGGCCGGACTGCCGGGCTTGAAGATTGTCGGGGTTGACCGCAACCAAAGGGATGTCGACGAGGCGCTCAAAGCCTTGCGGGAAATGCCGGATGTCCTGTCGCGCGATCATGCCGTCATGTGCGCGGATATCACCCGGCTGCCGTTTCCCGACGATTATTTTGATTGTGTAATTTGCTCGGAAGTATTAGAACATATTCCGGAACATGAAGCCGCTCTCACGGAACTCGTCCGCATCTTGAAGCCGAACGGAAATCTGGTCGTAAGCGTTCCCCGCTATTTTTCTGAGCGCATCTGCTGGCTGATCTCTTCCGCTTATTCCCGGGATGAAGGCGGTCACATCCGTATTTACAAAAAAAAGAAACTTCAGAAGATGCTGGCCGGTCACGGCATGCTCTGCTGGAAAATCAATTACAAACACGCTTTGCATACGCCGTACTGGTGGCTGAAGTGTCTGGTCGGCATTAAAAATGATGATAACGGTTTTGTGAAGCTTTATCACAGGTTTCTGGTCTGGGACATGTTTTGCAAGCCAAAGGCGGTGCGGATTCTGGAAGAAGCGCTGAATCCGCTGATCGGGAAAAGTATTGTGTTTTATCTGAAAAAAGGTTGAGCTTATGGAATTGAACATATCATTGAGCGAAGCGATAAAACCTATCGAGGTGGACAGGATTGCCGATTTTATCGCGTCCGTGCAAAAAGACAACGGTGAGATTCCCTGGTCGGCCGGCGGCAAAACGGATCCCTGGGATCACATCGAAAGCGCCATGGGGTTGAGCATCGCCGGATATTACCAGCAGGCCGAACGGGCCTACGAATGGCTTGTCTCAGCCCAGCTGGCTGACGGCAGCTGGTGGTCGGAAACCAAGGACGGCACGGTTATTAATTCCACCAAAGAGTCCAACTTTGCGGCCTATATCGCCGTCGGGGTTTATCATCACTACCTGATTACCGGCAGGATCGATTTTCTGAAAGCCATGTGGCCGTCCGTGATGCGCGGCATTCAGTACGCGATCAACATGCAGGCGTCGGACGGAGAAATCTACTGGGCCAGAAACCGCGAGGGTGTTGTGGACCCAATGTCGCTGTTGACCGGGTGCAGCTCGATTTATATGAGTCTAAAGTGCGCACTGGCTATTGCAGAAAAACTGGGGATCAAGCGCCCCAGCTGGCAGAAGGCGAAAGAGCTCCTGGGGGAATGCATACGCAACCGGCCGGATCTTTTCAATATGATCAAATCGCGTTTTTCCATGGACTGGTACTACCCGATTCTGTGCGGCGCGGTAACCGGCGACGCGGCCAGAAAGCGCATTGATCATCTCTGGGATAAATTTGTGGTGCCGGACTGGGGCGTCCGCTGTGTGAGTGATCGTCCCTGGGTCAC
The DNA here is from genome assembly GCA_964509625.1 of uncultured Smithella sp. Lineage (GTDB taxonomy): Bacteria > Desulfobacterota > Syntrophia > Syntrophales > Smithellaceae > UBA8904. Next base: position 12,722 of record CAZDYR010000027.1, read on the forward strand.
GATGGCGGAAACATCGGAATTAATTTTAACACTGGCGTCTATCGAGGATGAGACAAGGGCCAAAACCATATTCAGCTGGCTTAGCGACAAGCGCTATTCGGACGGTTCGTTCTGGATGGGGGTCACGTTTCCCGACAGCGTCATCTGGCCGGAAGAAAAAACGGGCTGGACGGCGGCGGCGGTTCTCATGGCCTGGGATGCGATCAACAACGTCACCCCCGCGGCAAATTTATTCAACCATCGCTATTGGC
>CAZDYR010000028.1:0-12621 GCA_964509625.1 uncultured Smithella sp.
TTTCAATCCCGCTTAAGCCCGACTTGTGTTGATTCTCCGCGGTTTGCTGCGAGGTGGTTGATTTTGAGGGCGGGAGGACGCGCAAAAAAAGCCAGCAGGCAGCAGCCAAACAAAAGGGCGGCGGAGATGGCAAAGGGCAGAAAATAACTGCCCGTCGCGTCAAAAAGGAATCCTGCCAGCGTCGGACTGACGGCACTCGCGATCGTCACCACGGGCGTTGTCCAGCCGACAATCCGGGAAAAGTGCGTTCTTCCGAAATATGCGCCCATGACATTGGGCAGGAGCACAATCATCCCGCCAAAACCAATCCCCGTAAGCGCTGAGTAAAGATAAACAAAAAAGATTTCTTGCGCGTTCATCAGAGACACAACACCCAGTCCCATGCAGCCCAGAAAGGCGGCGGCCAGATGCCGGCCGTCAAGCCGCATTCCCAGAACGCCGCTCAGCATCCGGCCCAGAATGCTCATGCCCAGCATCAAGCCCAGGGCCGAGGCTGATACCATGGGAGAATACCGTAAATCCTGAAGATAGGCCACCTGATGCGTAACCAGCATGTTGTGCACAAACAGAAGGAGCGAAAACAGCGCGAGCAGAATCCACAAAGCCGGTGACCGAAGCGCGTCGCGCACACTCCAGTCCACGGCCGTGGAGTAAACACGGCTTCGGGCAAGCTGCCGGGAACTTTCCACGTCGCCCGCCGCATCCTTCCCGTCCGGAACCTGGCCTTCTTCTTCCGGCGTATTCCGGATCAACCAGCCGGCCAGAATCACCCCGCAAAGCAGGTGAATGCCGGCCAGGCAAACCCATGTCCAGCGCCAGCCCATGCCGGTCATCAGAAAACTGATAATCGGCGGCATGAAAAATCCGCCCGCCCCTCCGGACGCAAACAGAAATCCCAGCGCGAGGGATCTTTTGCGGATAAACCAGTGATTGATAACCGTTGTCGTACTGAGAAATTCAGAAAAGGCCAGCCCCAGGCCTCCCATGACCCCGAAAAAAAGATAAACCTGCCAGATTTCGCGGACCTGAGACATACCCAGAAGCCCCAGCACCGCGATGATATTCCCCGCGACAATATTTTTCCGGGCACCGTACCGGGCAATGGTGAATCCGACAAGCGGCCCCAGCATGCCCCCGATGATCAGAAAAAGCGTATAGGGACCGGACAAAACGGAACGGTTCCAGCCAAAGGTTTCACCCATGGACGGCAGAAATACGCCAAACGCGTAGGTGACGTTGCCGCAAATGCCGCCGTAAGCCAGCATTACACCCGCGAGAGCGAGCCAGCCTGTAAAATGACTTTGTCCGATCCGGGATGAATTGATCATGGATTTAATAAGTATCCGCCTTCATTAGCACAGCCTATAATCAGAACGGGGCAGCTGTCAATCAAATCGACCGCCTCGCAGCAAGCTGCGGTAAATCCATGTTTACGGGACTTAAGCGGAAATATATATATCTATTTGATATTATTAATAATATTTTAGATTTCCAAAGGCGGAAAAAAGAGATACAATAACCCTGACTTTGCTGGACCGCAATGAATTGCCCCAACACGTTATCGGAATCAACCACCACCTCGCAGCAGGCTGCCGGGACTTAATGCTCGTCGGGCTTAAGCGGGATTGATTAAAGGATATCAGGTATGACAGGATCGGATATTTTAGTTGTTGTGCCGCACAGCGGTGTTTCCATTCCGCCGGAGATCTCCCTGGAAGATCTGACCGACGATTTCACGGCGCTCTTGAAAAACGTCGACTGGTTCACGCAGTGGCTCTATGATTTCCGGGACATCCTCGGCAACCGCCAGCTGGTCTTTCCGTATTGCAGCATTTTGCTGGATGCCAACCGGGACCCCGCGGATATCGACGAATGTGTCCCGGTCAAGGATGTCTTCGGCCGGCCGATTTATCGCAGCGCTTATGAGCCGTCGCCTTCCATGCGCTCGGCCTGGTCGGACAAATATCTTAAACCTTTCCATCGCGGCATCGAAGAAAATATTTCAGCAGGCGCCGGTTTGATCTTTGACGGTCATTCCACCATCACCGCCCGCGGCGTCGCCGACAACCAGATCGACCTGATGAATTATCAGCACACGGACCGCGACGAAAAACCGCTTTACTACTGTCCCGACATCATTGTGGAAACGTATGCCGCGGAATTGCGTAAACGCCTCCCCGATGTCCTGGTAACCGTGAACGCTTCGGAATATATCAACGTGCACGGCCATGTATGCGCGGCGCATTCGGTTAACGCGCTGAAAAGGATCGGCGCCCGCGCCCCGGCATTTATCCAGGAAACCAATGAACGCCTGCTCAAGAATGAAGATGGCACGCCCAATGTCAATCAGATTAACCGGCTGAGGCGCGCTTTTGCCGAATCGCTCACCCAGACGATTCAGTCTCTGCAGGAGTCGCAAAAAGTTTCGATGATCGATCTGCACATCGGCAAACAAATCTATGATTACGATTGCGGCGTTCAGGCGCTTTTGAATGTCATGACATATTACGGCGTGGAAGTTGACCGCGATGAACTGGTGCAGACACTCGGCACCACCGAGGAAAGCGGCACGCCTCCGCAGGCGATGATCGCCGCCGCGCAGCAATACGGCTTCGAAGTCAAATCGGGCACGCAGTGGTCACTCAACCAGGTGAAGCAGTTCGTGGATGCGGGCACACCGGTGATCGTGCTTTTGCAGGCCTGGGCCGACCGCTACATGACGATTGACGACTGGCGCCGTGACTGGGACAACGGCCATTACGCCATTGTCATCGGCCTCAACAAGGACGTGCTGCTGTTTGAAGACCCGGCAACCATCCGCCGGACCTGGCTTCGAGAGCGTGAGTTTCTGGCGCGCTGGCACGACATGGACGTCAATACCGGTGAGAAATACGAGCATTTCGGCATGGTGCTTCTGGGGAAGCAGCCCGCCAAATTATCCCTGGAACATATGGATTGAAAAACCCGGCACAAAAACCGTGTTTCCTGAGAGTGCATCACCTGCAACAGAAGAATTTACGTCAATATTCTTCTTGACAATGAACGGTTTTTTGCTAGCTTTCATAGCAACAGCGGGGAACCACTGATTTCCGCGACCCTGGAACGTATTCCTCTTTTCTCAACAAACAAAAAGACCCCCGGTTGAACCAATCAACACCTCGCAGCAAGCTGCGGCAAATGAATGCCCATGCCGCCTAAGCGGGAATAAAAAACATCTTTTCATTTTTTGGTTTTTTTTGGCAGTGGTTTGCTGCAATCCGGCAGCATCCCAATTCAAAGGCAGGCTATTTTCATGAACGGAAAACATGCAGGTCGGGGAGAGCCATGTCGAAAATGTTGTGTTGTTGCCTCCGGCGCAGCAGCACACGCCGGAGGCCTGCGATCAGCGATCGGCAAAATGAATATCTGTTAAACGCATTAAAAAAAAGGAGAAAAGCCATGAATGCATTAACCCGTTGTTTAAAAACAGCGACATTTTTCGTTACAGTCTTTTTGTGCTTCTTTTGCCTGACCATGCCTGCCGATGCGAAAAACGATTTTCTAAAAAGCATCCGACCCATGATCTTTGTGCACGGCGGCGCCGGCTCGGGCGCGCAGTTCCAGGCGCACGCCATGCGGTTTGCCGGCAACGGTTATCCCGTAAAATATCTGGCGGTTCATGAATATGATTCCACGCTGTCGCTCAATACCTATGAACAGATTTACGCGGCCCTGGACAACACCATAGCGGCTGTTTTACAGGAAACCGGGGCGGATAAAGTTGAACTGCTGGGGCATTCCATGGGCACGTTTGTCTCGCAGGGTTATCTGGCAAGCCCCGCGCGCGCCGCTAAAATAGCTCACTATGTGAATATTGACGGCCGAACGGCAACGGCATTGCCCGGCGGCGTGCCGACTCTGGCTTTATGGGCGGGAAAAGGCTGGTCTTATGTGCCCGGCAATGAAATTGTCGGCGCGACCAACATTCTGATTCCCAACCAGACACATGTGGAAGTAGCGACATCGGCGGAATCCTTCGCGCATATTTTCAAATTCTTCACGGGACACGAACCTCTGACGACCGATGTCTTTATGGAACCCCCCGGATTGGTCAGACTGGCCGGTCGCGCGGTTATTTTCCCGCTGAATATCGGCGCAAGCGGCGCCAAACTGGAAATCTGGGAAGTGAACGGCGCTACCGGCGCCAGACGCTGCAAGAAACCGGCCGCGGTTTACGCGATCGACGCAACAGGCAACTGGGGCCCGTTTAAAGCCAAAGGCGGCACCCACTATGAATTCAATATTCTGCGCGACGGCATGGAGCCCCATCACTTCTACTTTCAGCCGCCCGTTCGAAGCAACTACTGGATGCGGCTTCTGCTTTCCTCTCCCTCATTCGGCGGAAGCGCCGCTTACATGGATCGAAGCGATGTTCACAGCGACGTGGTCATCAGCCGCAATAAAGAGTTCTGGGGGGATCAGGGTGCCGGCAACGACGTGCTGACCCTGAACGGCATTAACATCATCAATGCCGCCACCTGCCCGGTTATCAAAGGAGCCTACCGGACAGGGGTTATCGGCATCTATGCGTTTGATAAAAACGCGGATGGCTTAAGCGATCTGACCGCGCCGATTGAATATTTTTACAAGATAAGCTTCATGACCGGCATTGACGTGGTCATACCGGCGGCTTCTCCGGTGGACGCGACAACATCCGCCTTGCTGATACCCAGAGGCGGCTGCGGCGCGGTCCAGGTGATCAACTTTCCCAACTGGGCGTCTTCGACCGACCGTGTCTCGATCCAGTTTAACGACTACGTCGACAGCCGCTGCGGTGAGAAGTGGCTGCCTTATCAACAGCCGGGCAAAGGTTTCGCATGCAATTAAGTGCGCTGATGAGAACAGGAGGTTTCTGTTATTACGCGTCAGACAAGGTTCATTTGATCAGGAGACGGTCGCGGCCAGTCGAGAGTAACCTCCTATTATACATCAGGTTATGCGATTGGCGGGACCGTTTCCTGTATATAAATTCAATTCTTCAGACTGACGAGCCGGTAGTGGTCAGTTAGATAATATCGTCGGACAAACCATCAAAAAGGATGGAAAAGTTTATAGATGTCGGCTGATCTCACCGGCTGCCTCGACGAGAAGAGCTGTATATTGATCATGAATTGACTTCGGGAAACGACTCGTCGGGCAGGAAATGGTCAGCGACGCGACAACTTTCCCTTTATGATCGAATATCGGTGAAGCGGCCGCGCTTGCCCCGATCGCTAATTCATTTACGGCAATGGCCCACTGGCGCGTGCGAATTTGCGCCATCTGTTTTCGCAGTTTAGCCGGTTCGACAATCGTAAACTCTGTAAATTTTTCCAGCCCGGCGGCGATATACTGATCAAATGATTTTTCGTCATAAAAGGCTAAGATAGCTTTGCCGCTGGCAACTGTATGCATAGGCGCGGATCCGCCAAGCGGCAGAACCAGACGAACGGTTTGCGGAGTTTCGAGGCGTTCCAGTAAAAGCGCTCTTCGTTCCTCAGCGATGACCAGATGGACCGATTCCTTCGTTTTTTCCCATAACTTCTTCATAATCGGCATTGCAATCTCCCGGAGATTGCCGTTTTCCGCAACATGCCGGCCGATGCTGAACGCTTTTGACGTGATGACCCAGCGCGTCTGCGGTCTGTCGCCTTCCATTTTTATCCATCCGCTGAGATGAAGCGTCTGCAAACACCTCTGCGCGGTCATTTTCGTAATTTCAAGCCGGCGGGCAACCTCGCTGACACCAACAGGCTGACGCGTGGCGACAGTTTCCAGAACATTCAGCGCCGTTTGAACACTTTTCAGCATGACTTTTTTCTCCTTGACAGACGGTATGGGTGGTCATATAGACGATTAACGCATATAGTTACTCTGTAACACATATCGTTACACTTCTCAACAACGAATTTCATTTGGAAGCGTTATAAAAATTTTAGGGAGATGGAAGCAGTAATACGCCCGAAATAATTTGAATTTATTTCAAATTCTTAGAGTGACAGGCGTGTTTTGCTTAAATGCTGCAACCTACATTTTAACCGTTTAATGAAAAAGAGAGGGGGAAAAGTATGCAGATGAAGATGCGTGTTTTATTCGGAAAGTTGAGTTTTTCTTTTTTAGTCGTGTTTCTGTTTCTGGGTTTGGCCGGCACAACGGGATGTCGGGAATCCGGCATTTTTCTAGACAGTCCGGTGTCCGGCCTCACGTATTCAACAATGATTAAAAATCAAACGGTCGTTGCTCAGACCAGTGAAGACGGGATGTTCTTTTACACAAGAGGCCAGAACATCACCTTTTCCATCGGATCGCTGGAGCTGGGCACCGCCGTTGGAAAATCCGTCATCACGCCGTTGGATCTGGTTCCCGACGCAGTCGGCACCTCAGACCAGCGCGTGGTCAACATGTGCGTCCTGCTGCAGACGCTCGATGCCGACGGTAATCTCAATAACGGCATTCAGATTACGCAGGCTATCACGGACCTTGTCTCCGCCGCCGGAGCCATCAATTTTGATCAGACGACAAAAGCCTTTGCCGCCGATGCCGGCGTTGTGGCATTGCTTGCCGCCCTCAATACCGCCAGTGTTTTTACCGATCCTGATCCCCGCCCCAGAACACTTCGCAGTGCGACCGCGGCACGTGAACACTTCGAGCGCGCCACAAGCGATCGGAAAATCGTCATGACCCAAAACGGCTCGGTGAAAGGTTACGCGGCCAATGAAACCACCTGGCAGTTTCTGGGAATTCCTTACGCCAAGCCGCCCCTGGGCGATCTGCGCTGGAGACCGCCGCAGCCCGCGGATAACTGGAAGGGTGTCCGCGATGCCATCGCCTGGTCCGATCAGGCCGCGCAGGGCCAAGCCTATCAGAAATTCGGCGAGGGCGGGATGAGCGAGGATTGCCTTTACCTGAATGTCACAACACCAAAGAACGCGCACAAGCTGCCTGTTATGGTCTGGTTTCACGGCGGGGGATACCAGATCCTGACCGCTAACACAAAAGGTTACAATACGCCTAATTCCCTAACTACCAAAGGAGTGGTCCTGGTGACGGTCAATCACCGGCTGAATGTCTTTGGATTCCTGGCTCATCCGGAGCTCTCGGCGGAATCCGGCTACGGCGGATCCGGCAATTACGGCAATATGGATCTGATCGCCGCTTTGCAATGGGTACAGAAAAATATCAAGATGTTTGGCGGCGATCCGAAAAATGTCACCATTTTCGGCCAGTCCGGCGGCGGCAGAAAAGTTCTTTCGATGCGGTCCACACCGCTCGCCAAAGGATTATTCCATAAAGCGATCTGCCAGAGCGGATCGCTCAGACCGGATACCCGCAGCCTGGCGGCAGCCGAAGCAATGGGATTGGCCCTGCAGACAAAGCTGGGCGCGGCCTCGCTTGCCGAGATGCGCGCCAAGAGCTGGATGGAAGTTGTGGCGGCTTACCCGTCAACGGTCCCGGATCCCTATCCCAACGTGGATAACTGGTATTTTCCCGACACCGAAAGAAACATCATTGAATCGGGCCAGCAAAACGACACGCCTTTCCTGGTTCTCGTCACTCTGGCAGATCAACCGGAACCGATATCATCTTTAAAAAATTATTTTTCCTGGATGGCCGATAACACCCAAAATAATGTTTATGCCACGATCTTCACCAAGGTTCCTTCCGGCTGGGCCGCCCGGGGCGTATTGCCTTATCATTCCGTTGAGCTGAGCTATGTTTTCAATACGCCGTCCAGCGCGGTTTCTCACTACTTATTGAGTCTGGTTAAAGATCCGGCGACGGGAGCAAATCTGGCCATCGGCGATCTGAACGGCAACGGTATTACCGGATCCGCCGGAGATGTGGAAGATATATTAACATCGACAGGATGGGACGCCGCGGATATCGCCACGGCTGATACGACAATGACCATGTGGACCAACTTTGCCAAAACGGGCAATCCCGGCACGGCGGATTTCATCTGGCCTGTCTATACCTCAGCCAATGATACCTATGTTGATCTGGGCGCGTCGCCTGTCGTGAAAACAGGCTTGTCCACTGTCTTTCCATAAATACACATCAACAACGTATCAGGGTGAGGAGTTTCCGGTCGGCGCCGGAGATTCCTCACCAAAATATTTTTAATCGGTAACATCTAGAATGGAGGGGCACGGTATGAAAATGGATGGACGTTTTTTGTTTCGAAAAGCAATGTTTCTGTTTTTGCCTTTTATGATGGTGTTTCTTATGCTGGCGCTGACCGGTTGCCGGGAATCCGGTGTTTTTCTGGACAGCCCGGTATCCGGCCTGACGTACTCAACAATGATTAAAAATCAAACGGTCGTTGCTCAGACCAATGAAGACGGGATGTTCTTTTACGCGAGAGGCCAGAACATCACCTTTTCCATCGGATCGCTGGAACTGGGAACCGCCGTCGGCAAGTCCGTCATCACGCCGTTGGATCTGGTTCCCGACGCAGCCGGCCCTTCGGATCAGCGCGTCGTGAACATCTGTGTTTTATTGCAGACACTCGATGCCGATGGCAATCTCAATAACGGCATTCAGATTACGCCGGCTATTGCAGACCTTGTCTCCGCCGCCGGAGCCATCAATTTTGATCAGACGACAAAAGCATTTGCCGCTGATGCCAATGTCAAAGCACTGCTTGCCGCCCTCAACACCGCGAATGTTTTTACGGATACGGATCCCCGGCTAAGGACGCTGCGCGGCGCGACCGCGGCACGCGAACATTTTATGCGCGCCGTAAGCGAGCGGAAAATAGTCATGACCAAAAACGGCGCGGTGAAAGGCTATGCCGCCAATGAAAACACCTGGCAGTTCCTGGGCATCCCTTACGCCAAACCACCGCTGGGCGATCTGCGCTGGAGACCTCCTCAGCCTGTGGAGTCGTGGAAGGGCGTGCGCGACGCCATCGCCTGGTCCGATCAGGCCGCCCAGACCATGGCCATGCAGGCCTTTGGCGAAGGAGGAATGAGTGAGGATTGTCTTTACCTGAATGTCACGGCGCCAAAGAACGCGCACAAGCTGCCTGTCATGGTCTGGTTCCATGGCGGCGCTTTTACGCTGCTCACGGCCAATTCCAAACAGTATAACAACGCGGACGGGCTGACCAATAAAGGTGTCGTTCTGGTTACCGTCAACCACCGCCTGGGGCCTTTCGGTTATATTGCTCATCCGCTTTTAACCGCGGAATCGGGATACAACGGTTCCGGTAACTACGGCCAGATGGATCTGGTTGCTTCCCTGCAGTGGGTACAGAAAAACATCAAAGCCTTCGGCGGCGATCCGAAAAATGTCACCATTTTCGGACAGTCCGGCGGCGGCGGCAAGGTCTTTTCGCTGATGATGTCACCCCAGGCTGTGGGCCTTTTCCATAAAGCTGTCTGCCAGAGCGGCGCGAACGTGATTTCATCAACCGGCACCGTCGCCACATCCCTTGCAGGCATGGAAGCTGTCGGATCCGGCGTCTTTCAAAGAGCGGGAGTTACAACGCTGGAAGAGGCGCGCGCTCTGCCCTGGACCGCTATTGTTCAGGCGGAGACGGCCAATAATATTCCCCGGGAAATTTACCGGCCGAACGCCGACTATTATTATTTGCCCAAAACCTATTATCAAACCATGCTGGACGGCACGCCCAGCGATGTGCCTTTTATGGTCGGCTGTACATCCGGGGACTATGCATCCTTAAAGGCGGCGCTGCCCACATTTATGACCCAGCGCACTCCTTACTACAATTCCAATCAGTATGTTTACCGATTTGACCGTCTCCCGGACGGCTGGGCGGCTTTGGGTTTATTGTCCGGACATGGTTTTGAACTGCCCTATCTCTTTAACTATCCTGCAAGCCTTGTTTCCAACTATCAGCTTGGTATTGTCGTCTTGCCCAACGGCACCAAACCGGAAATCGGAGATTTAAACGGCAACGGCGTCACCGGGACAGCCGGGGATACGGCGGATATTTTTGCGTCCATGCAGTGGAGCGCCGTCGATGATTCCATCGCGGAGACCATGATGAACATATGGACAAACTTTGCCAAGACGGGTGATCCGAGCATGACGGGTTTAAGCTGGCCTGCTTATACGCTGGAAAATGACACGTACGTGGAGATAGGGCCAACTACCACAACCGTAAAAACGGGATTGGCAACCGCCTTCCCGTGACAGCAGTTCAAATAGCAAGTTCAGAATAAACGACTCAACAAAAGGGGCTTTTGCCGAAAGGCAAAGGCCCCTTTTTTGATGCATGATCGTGTCATGAAATGTAATGTTTAAAGGGCGTCCAGCCTTGCTGATATCGGCATCCGCTCTCCTTTGTTCTCCCCACTGATCTTTATTCATTTACCGCTTCTCATCCTGGAATCTTGCTATTTTACCGGTGTCCCTATCACCGCCAGGAGGTTTACGTGAAGTGCGGCTCCAGCGCGCTGAAATCTACCGACCCCATGTGTTTCACATTTTTGTGAAACCGGGCAATCCCTTCGGCTGCGTCTTTCAATCGTTCACCGGAAGTGACCAGACAGATGTTCATGGCGGTCAGTTTGTTGATATCGCCGGACAAAGCATCAAAAAAGCCGGTCACCATGGCTTCCAGCATCCCCGCAGAGGACAAGGCCGATCGTCCCTCTCCCGGCAGGTCAAATGAAAAATCCCGAAACTTCATCGCGTCCATCACGCCGGCCATTTCATAAGCGGCGTCATAAACGCGGCTATAGGAAAGATCCGGCAAGTTGCCCAATCCGAAAAGGATCAGCAGATCCGAATCGATCCGTTCCGGATAGGGGATCGCCACCTTTTCCCTGAATTCGCCGTGGATGTGCCCTGCTTTGATTTCCCTGGAGATCATGCCGTTGAGGCGCCAATCCATCAGCCCGCAAAACCCCCGCGGCGGTTTTTCATCGCTGAAAAAACCGAGGACCAGACACTTATGCCTTTCTCGGTCGGGTGGGCGGGTTGTCAGGTTTAGCTTCATGTTTATTGTTTATTTTCAGATTGAGGGCATCGAGGATGCCGTTGATAAATGAACCGGAATTTTCCGATCCGAACGTTTTTCCCAGATCGACCGCCTCATTGATGCTGACCTTGGGCGGAATGTCGCTGCAGTACAGAAATTCAAACACGGCCATGCGCAAAATGCTGATATCCACTTTGGACATCCGGCCGAGCGACCAGTTGTCCGAACAGCCGGCAATCAGCGCGTCGAGCTCTTCACGATGGCGCCAGGTGCCTTCCACCAGGGTGGCCGCGAATTCCTTGGCCGACTTGGGAGCGACAAAATTGCCCCAGAAAAGCTCCTGGGCCTTTTCCACATCAAGATTCACAAAATTCAAACTGTAAAGAACCTGCAAGGCGACTTCGCGCGCCTTTCTCCTGCCGTGCATCTATATCCTCAAATCCATCAGCGCCGGATACCGGCGCCATATCGCTTCTTAATTTATGCGTTCATTTTTTTAAACAGGTCAACCATTTCAATGGCCGCCATCGCAGCGTCCGCACCCTTGTTGCCGGACTTTGTCCCGGCCCGTTCAATGGCCTGCTCAATTGTGTCCGTTGTCAGAACACCGAAGACCACCGGCATCTCCGCGTCCAGTCCCACGTTGGCGATCCCCTTGGACACTTCCGCGCTGACATATTCAAAATGCGGGGTGGCTCCGCGGATCACCGCGCCCAGGCAGATCACGGCGTCAAAGCGCGCGCTCTTGGCGAGCTTCTTTGCCGCGAGCGGCAGTTCAAACGCGCCGGGAACTTTGAAAATGACGATGTCCTTCTCATCGGCACCGGCCCGGACCAGCGTATCGACCGCGCCGTCAATCAACCGGCCGCTGATGAAATCGTTGAAGCGGCTTGCGGCAATCGCAAACTTCATCCCCTTGGCAACAAATTTTCCTTCAATTATTTTCGGCATGATTTAATCACCATCCTTATCTTGAATTATACATCTCGGGCGCGACGCGCCTCCTCACTTTTTAAAGCTCCAAAATGTGACCCATCTTACTTTTTTTGGTGGTCATATAGCGAATGTTGTTTTCATTGGGCGGTATTTCAATCGGAACGCGCTGGGTCACCTCAATACCGTAACCTTCCAGGCCGACAATCTTTTTGGGATTGTTGGTCATGAGCCGCATTTTGTGCACACCCAGATCCGCGAGGATCTGCGCGCCGATGCCGTAATCCCGCAGGTCCGCCTTAAAACCCAGCGCGATGTTGGCTTCAACGGTGTCATGGCCCTCGTCCTGCAGGGCGTAGGCCTTGATCTTGTTGACCAGTCCGATGCCTCGCCCTTCCTGGCGCATGTAAACGATCACGCCCTTGCCCTCCTCGTCGATCATTTCCATCGCGCGGTGCAGCTGATCGCCGCAGTCGCAGCGGGCGGAGGCAAAAATGTCGCCGGTGCAGCACTCCGAATGCACGCGAACCAGCACCTGATCACTTTGGGTGATTTCGCCTTTGATCAGCGCGATATGCTGCATGTCGTCCACGTCGTTTTCATACACGACGATTTTAAAATCGCCGCCGTAAAGCGTCGGCAGCGACGCCTCGGCCACGCGCCGGATGAGCGATTCATGCTGCATCCGGTAGTCAATTAAATCCGCTATCGTACAAATC